>JAWXSU010000165.1:0-3656 GCA_044434245.1 Rikenellaceae bacterium
GAGTGCTATTGGTGATGAGATTTTTTGCTGTTGAATTGAAAATATAGTGGTTCTACATTGAGATTTAAAAGTTAAAAATATCGCTCCAAGAGTGCTGTTAAAAATATGACAATAATTATTATTTTGCACTACTTAATAACGTCAGTTTTCGAATATAAACACGGCTAGACTATTCATCAAAGAGTAGTCTAGCCGTGTTTAAATCAAATTATGCACGATTGCTTACTTTATTGTTTGAGTGATACGCATCGCACAGAAATCTGGCCCGCACATTGAACAATACTCTTTGTCGGGATCGTTATGTTTAATCATATCGAGGTGAAATTTGCGGCATCGTGCTGGGTCATACGACAAGTTAAATTGATCCTGCCATCTGAAGCTATATCGAGCCTTACTCATCTCCAAATCACGCTGATATGCTGCAGGGTGCCCCTTAGCAAGGTCGGCAGCATGAGCAGCGATTTTGTATGTCACCACCCCTTCACGTACATCATCCTTGTTGGGTAGAGATAAGTGCTCCTTTGTTGTCACATAACATAACATCGCTGTTCCGAACCACCCTATCATTGCTCCACCAATGGCTGATGTGATGTGGTCATATCCAGCTCCCGTGTCGCACACCAAAGGTCCGAGTGTGTAGAATGGAGCTCCATGGCACCACTTCTCCTGCAGCTCCATATTCTCCTTGATTTTGTGCATTGGGACGTGTCCGGGACCCTCGATTATCACCTGCACATCGTGTTTCCACGCCAACTGTGTAAGCTCTCCTAACACCTTCAACTCTCCGAATTGAGCCTCATCATTGGCATCGGCAATAGATCCTGGACGGAGTCCATCTCCTAGCGAGAATGCCACATCGTATTGTTTCAAAATCTCACATATATCCTCGAAGTGTGTGTACAAAAAGTTCTCGGCATTGTTAAGCGACATCCACTTCGCCATGATAGATCCACCACGTGACACAATTCCTGTGACACGACCCACAGCGTGTGGCACATGCTCACGAAGCAATCCAGCATGGATAGTGAAGTAGTCGACACCCTGCTCACACTGCTCTAAGATAGTCTCTCGGAATAGCTCCCACGATAGATTCTCGACCTTTCCACCAGCCTTCTCTAGAGTTTGGTACAATGGCACAGTACCTATTGGCACCGGAGTGTTACGAAGTATCGCCTCACGTGTAGCGTGTATGTTCTTTCCCGTAGAGAGATCCATCACCGTGTCAGCACCCCACTTTATCGACCACAACGACTTCTCGACCTCCTCCTCGATCGAAGATCCTAAAGCTGAGTTACCGATATTGGCGTTAATCTTAACAAAGAAATCTCGACCAATAATCATCGGCTCACACTCAGGGTGGCATCTGTTCGAAGGAATTATGGCACGACCCTGCGCTACCGCCTCTCGCACAAACTCTGGAGTGATAGTGGTTTCTGCCCCTTGCGACTCACGGATTGCGACATACTCCATCTCGGGAGTTATGATTCCTGCACGTGCTGCCGCCAACTGAGTCATGAATGGTTTCTCGGGCGTTGCCCACTTCTCACGCACTTTGGTCACCCCCTTATTGATATCGGGTGTAAATCCCTCCTCCGTGTATACTCCTGTTGTGTCGTACAACAACACCTCCTCTGCGGTTTGGAGCGTAAGGCAACGCATTCCAACCTCTACGTTGGGGTGGATAGAGCCTTTGATATATACTTTTTTGCTACTCTCCTTAGCAAAATCAAATAGTTTCTCTTGTGACATAATATTTATTCTCTGATAATTTTAATTCCGCTATCTGCACCAAACGAGATGATAGATGAGGCTTTACGGGTAGGTTTTCCCTCGAAACGTGGATCAACAATGTAATCCACACCATCAATAATCTCCTTCGATATCTCCGTGAATCTCACGGGTGTCTCCTCCCCCGAGATATTTGCCGATGTCGAGACGATAGGTTTTCCGAAACGTCGCAACACTTGGTGACAAAACTCATGGTTGGGAACTCGTACCCCAAGTGTACCCTCATCGGGGATAAGGTTCACCGCAACATTGACCGCTCCGGGAAGTATCGCTGTGAGTGGCTTGTCGCTCATCTCCATCACCTCAAACGCCACCGAAGGAGCTTTGTTGACATATCTCACAACGCTATCGACATCTTTGCACAACACGAGCATCGATTTTTTATCATCACTACGCTTGAGTGCATATATATTATCTACCGCCTCTGCATTTGTAGCGTCGCACCCAATGCCCCACACCGTATCGGTCGGGTAGAGAATAATTCCCCCCTTGCGCAGAATCTCCACCACATCTTTAACTGCGGCATCCATGTTATTTATGTTCGCCATGTGGTTAGTAGTTTAATGGTAGCACCTCGATCCAGTAGTCATCAGGATCGTTGATGAAGTATAATCCCATATCGAAATTCTCGTAGCATAGACACCCCATCTGGCGGTGGTACTCACGGATTGCGTCGTAATCGCCCTCGACACGATAGCAAATGTGGGTTTCGTTATCACCCAACTCATACGCTTCGGGGTGCTCACGCAACCATGTGAGTTCTAGGCTAATCGTTGTCTCGCCATCACCCAAGTACACCAATTCAAACGATCCATCCTCAGCCTCTTTGCGCTTTGTGACATTGAGCCCCAACGCTTTGCGGTAGAACTCTATAGAGCGTTCCAGATCAGTGACATTGATGTTGATGTGGTCTATTTTTGATTTGATTTCCATAATAATAAATGTTTGATGCTACAAATATAACGATATAATTGCTAAGCTAACGATTTTTTTCTACTTTTGTGTCAACTAAAAAACATAAAAAAATATATTTTTAAATATGGGAAGAGCATTTGAGTATCGCAAAGCCAAAAAGTTGAAGCGATGGGGCAACATGGCACGTGTATTTACAAAGATCGGAAAAGAGATCGAAATCGCTGTAAAAGCAGGAGGTCCAGATCCATCATCTAACACACGTCTTCGTGTTTTGATCCAAAACTCTAAGGCTGAGAATATGCCAAAAGAGAACGTTGAACGTGCAATCAAACGTGCGATATCTAAAGATACTGCCGACTACAAAGAGGTTGTATATGAGGGATATGGAGCTCACGGAATCGCAGTACTTGTAGAGACTGCTACGGATAATACAAACCGCACGGTGGCGAACGTTCGCATGCACTTCAACAAATGTGGTGGCGCATTGGGTACTAGCAGCAGCGTGGCATTTATGTTCGAGCATAAGTGCACATTCAAATTCACAATCCCCGCAGGCGTAGATGCCGAAGAGTTGGAGCTTGAGATGATAGACCTCGGGGTCGATGAGTTCGAGGCTGAGGAGTCTACAGTACATGTATCTGCACCATACGAATCTTTTGGCGCAATCCAAAAATGGTTGGATGAACAAAAATATGAGATCATTTCGGGCGAGAGCATCCGCATCCCAACCGACACCAAAGAGTTATCTGCAACACAACGTGAAGATGTCGAGAAGCTAATCGAGAGATTGGAGGAGGATGAAGATGTCGTAAATGTATACACTACTCTTGCCGACGAAGAGGAGGAGTAAAAACTTGGCAATGTGGTCAAAAATGGTTGGTGAAACCGTTGTAACATGTTGACATTCACAAAGATTTATTACCTTAATTGAAACGTGTTTCAATTAAGGTAAT
>JAWXSU010000166.1:0-3624 GCA_044434245.1 Rikenellaceae bacterium
ATTGATCTACTTGGCGATTGTGGAGGAGGAGATCGAGGAGTCGGAGATGGATGGTGATTTTGTGGAGTATGGAGATAATGCAAATATTTGGTACATCGGAAGATTCTTAGATGGATTTATCTTCGACACCAATATCAATGAGGTGATGGAGTTGATTACGGGTGAGGAGAGTTATCTTTCGGTATTGGAGTATATGGGTGTGACGTCGAGCGAAAACTCTAGTTTCATTTCTGCATGGTATCACGGAATATCACAACTCAGATATGGACAGTGGGCAACGCTGATTACATCATCCACACATGGATATGGAGAGGTGACATTATCTGACGACATTCCAGCAAACACACCTCTTATATTTCATATTTATGTTGAGGAGTAATATACCCACTCAGAATCTGTTTAAGTTTTTCTGCTTAAAAATGCTATGCGCTATTTTGCTTTGATTTTGGATTTTGATATTGCAGCTAATAGCGGGCTATTTGCAAGATAGCAAAATTCAAAAGCGAACGCCCCGATTAAGAGAGAGCAGAAACCAAATTTATTTGGGCTATGCCGAACGTAAGGGGTGAAGAACCCCAAGGGATCAAGTGAAAGAGCCTTAGCAATTTAAGTGAGAAAATCTTAAACAGATTCTTAATGTGCTCCTGATATCACCGTAATTAGATCCTCTCGTCGAAGATATTTCTGTGCCAAACGCATGAGCTCCTCTACAGTCATCGACTCTATCTGCTTGACATTATGAGCTATAGCATCATTAGTGCGATCACACAAAATATTCTCGATCGTTACATCCGCAATCCCAAAAGGTCCATCGAGAATACGCATAATCTCGCCAATCATAATTTTCTTGACCATCTCCAACTCCTCTGTTGAAATTGGCTCTATGCGGAGTCTCTCGATCTGCTCATATATCAAATCCAAAGCGTCATCAACCACCTCAACACCCACCTGTGTTGCCACCGCAAAATATCCACTTCGTGCGAAGTTAACCATCGCCGACATTACACCATAAGTATAGCCACGCTCCTCACGCAGAGACTTCATAAGCCTAGAGCCAAAATACCCCCCAAGCACCGTCGCCAATACCTGCATACCCACAAAATCGGGGTGCGTACGAGTAAACAATAATCGCCCGATGCGTATGGATGATTGCACAGCATCAGCCTTCTCCACCAGATGGTAGTGGCGTTGCTGAGGCTCAGGGAACTCAACCTCAACCGCCCCTTCTCGTTGAGGTATCTCCCCTGCGACACGCTCTACTAGCTCCAACACCTCACTCGTGATCTTTCCACTAACCACCACAAAGCAGTTCGAAGCAACATAGAGCTCATTATAAATATGTATAAGATCCTCACGTGTGAGGCTATCATACGCCTGCTCACTCGAACTCACACCATACGGGTGCTCCTCGCCATAGAGCGACTTCGCAAAAGCCTCCCTAGCTCGTGTCTCGACCTTCTGACGCTCTATCGAAAGACGCTGCTTGCGTTTTGCACAATATGTATCTAGCTCCTGTTGCGGAAATATTGGGTGCAGGATTATCTGCTCGGCAACCTCCAACGTAGGTTTCACAAATTTTGATAGCGAGCAAAAATTTATGTAAGAGTAATCTCTATCAATATTAACATCGAAATATGAGCCGTAGTAATCCAACTTCTCGGCAATCTGCGTAGATGTCATATCTCGACTCCCCTCATACATCATATTTGCTGTTGCCGTTGCCGAGAATGGCACACTCTGCATCACGGAGCCTGCGCCGAAAACAAAGCTCACACGCACAACCTCAAATTCATCACACGAGAGTGAGTAGAGCCTAACTCCATTGCTCAATATTCGACACTCCGCCCTCTGGAGCGACAGTGTATCTGTTATATTTTTATTCATTATTGTTTTGTGTATGACTGTAAATGAGTGTATTACTTCGCTCGGGGTGGAATGTTGCGACACAAAAATCCTTGATATCTTGAGACTTGATTGCACGGTATATATCCACCTCACGATTGATAATCGTAATATCCCCAATCATAGAGTAGAAACCCATATTCATCGCTTTATTCATCACATTGATCTCCCCAAAGAGGGTATTTGCCTCGAATTTATTCTTCACCTTTTCGAGCTCATAATCACTCGCCCCCTCAACTTTAAGTGCCTCAATCTCGCCCCAAAGTGCCTCTTCGGCTTGCTCCACAGTGGTCTGTGGTAACAGCTGCGCAGTGAACAGGAATAACCCCGGATCACAATCCCCGGTAATATATGCGTTAACACTCGAAAACAAACCTCTCCCTTTGACGAGTCGCTGATAAAGCCTCCCGGAGTCGCCTCCCGCTAAGAGATCCGATGCTAAATCCGCAAGGTGAAAACCTTCACTTCGACGCTCTGCCATTGGAAAGGCTATTGTAACATGCGTCGCAGGAACATCACGACTCACCTCCACTCGACGTGGCTCACGCTGTTCAGCCTCCGCAGCGATTGGCTCCTTGAGATATCCCGTATCTTCGATATCACCAAACCACTTCTGGGCAAGCATGAACATCTCCTGCTCATCCATATTTGCCGATATGGAGAGTATACAATTCGAGGGCGTGTAGAACTTATCGTAAAAACTCTCGACATCCTCCATCGTCGCCGCAAGGATATGTTCGGGCGAGAGACCAATAGTTGCCCAACGATATGGGTGAGTTTTGTAACACATATCTCTGAGCAACATTATCGTGTCGCCATAGGGTTGATTAAGGTAGCGTTGTTTATACTCCTCGACAACCACCATCTTCTCCAACTCCAACTTCTCGGGCGTGAGAGCCAAACCTCGCATACGATCCGCCTCCAACTCCAATGCAACCTCGATGTTGACCAACGGGAGTGTTATATAATAATCCGTGTAGTCGTTATTTGTGAAGGCGTTATTTTCACCCGATGCCAGTTGTACCTTGACATCAAACTCGGGATTTAGAGACGTACCTCGAAACATTAAATGTTCGAACAGGTGAGCAAACCCCGTACGTGAAGAGTCTTCATTGCGAGCACCAACCTTGTATAGTAAATTCACCGCTGCGAGTTTCGACACTCCATCACGGTTGACAATGACGGTCAAGCCATTATCTAATATTTTCTGTTTATAATTTATCATAGGGCACAAAGATAGTGATAAATTTCGAGGTTGAAATAATCGAGCCAAAATATGTGTTATTTTTTTAACACATATCTGTTATTGAAATAACACACAACTGTTAACAAATTAACACAATACAAAATTAAAATAAATCAAAAATAGCCATTGAAAATTAAATGATTTTTGTATCTTTGCGATATTGGTATGTCCAAAAACTAAAAATAACAACAATAACACAAATTAATAATAACGAAGAAAATGGCAGAAAAGAAATTTATTACCTGTGATGGTAACTACGCTGCTGCTCACGTGGCTTACATGTTCTCGGAGGTTGCGGCGATCTACCCTATCACACCTTCGTCTACTATGGCAGAGCTCGTTGACGAGTGGGCTGCACAAGGACGTAAGAATATGTTCGGCGAGACAGTCGAGGTTGTAGAGCTACAATCTGAGGCTGGTGCAGCAGGAGCGGTACACGGTTCACTTCAAAGTGGAGCATTGACATCAACACATCT
>JAWXSU010000167.1:0-3614 GCA_044434245.1 Rikenellaceae bacterium
TTTTTCATTTCTGAAAAGTGATCCCGCTGGGGCTCGAACCCAGGACCCCAACATTAAAAGTGTTGTGCTCTACCAGCTGAGCTACGAGATCTACACGCCATTAGGGTTTGTTGCTTTTAACTGCTCCCCCGTTTTGGTGATGCAAAGGTAGTGATTTTTTCTCTATTTGCAAATTTTTTAATGTTTATTTTTAATAAAACTGAAACTATTTTTTACTCAACATAGAGCACTAAACCTTTAAGATACTCACCCTCGGGATGATAGATGTTTATTGGGTGATCTGCTGGTTGTGTGAGCTGATGCAAAATTCTCACCTTGCGCCCTGCGATTGCTGCTGCTGAAAAAACAGTTGTTCGAAATAACTCCTTACTCACAGCTTGAGAGCATGAAAATGTAAACAATATTCCACCACTCTTGATCTGAGACATCGCTCGTGCATTTAATCGCTTATACCCCTGCATCGCATTACCCAAAACTTTGTGGTGTTTGGCAAATGCTGGAGGGTCGAGAATTATAAGGTCATATTTATCACCAATGTTTTTGAGGTACTCTACTGCATCGACTGCCAAAGTTGAATGGTTCACCCCCTCTCCAAAGTTAAGTATCATATTCTCGGATGCCAACTCCACCGCTCTTTGCGATGAGTCGACAGAACAAACCTCCTTTGCGCCTCCTGCCATTGCGTAGACTGAAAATCCACCCGTATAACAAAATGTGTTGAGCACTGTGCGTCCTCGTGAATAGAGTCCAACAAGTTCACGATTGTAGCGTTGATCCAAAAAGAATCCGGTCTTTTGACCCCTCTCCCAATTAACCGAAAATTTGTGTCCATTCTCTAACACTACATGAGACTCCTCATCACTACCTCCATACAGGTAGCTATCCTCAGCTCCTAGATTTGCATTAAATGGTAGAGTATTAGCACTTTTACCATATATAGAAGTCAACCCTTCACCATACACCTCACGCAGAGCAGTCGCTATCTTTTCACGTGAGTGATACATACCTACAGAGTGGCACTGCACTACTGCTCCCGAATCATATATATCAATTATCAACCCCGGCAAAGAGTCACCTTCGCCGTGCACCAAGCGGTAACATGTTGTATCTTGTGAATCACTAAGACCCAACGCTTTACGCACCCCATAAGCCTCTGCGATTTTTTTATTCCACCAATGCTGCTCAAAGGTCTCTCCCGACTCGAAACTGAGTACACGAACCGCTATAGATCCTATTTGGTAGTGTCCGGACGCTATAAACTCGCCCGACTTGATATATACATCTACAATCTCGCCCTCCGTGAGCTCTCCATCGCTAACTATTTTTTCTATCGCACCCGAGAATATCCATGGGTGACAACGTAGCAGAGAACCCTCCTTGCCACGTTTTAAGTATATTTTTGCTCTCATAACTATTTTTGAGGTAGTGTTTGTAATTTATTGTAGATCTCGATACACGCCCACGCATCTGTTGCTGCATATATCTTTTGTTGTGGGGTGAAGTTTTGTGCCTCCCAATTACTCAATCGTTGTGCCTTAGATATTCGATATCCAAGCAACAATGCTGACATTTTACGCAGGCTCTTCTCGCCTATACCCCACTGTGCCACAATAGATTGAAGATCTATAAACCCTCTCTCTTTGAAGTGTCTCAATACCTTTAGTGCTCTAATATCGCCCACAACATCTGCTCCCAATTTTTTGATATTATCATTCTCCAAAATTTTGATTATCGGACGAGCCAAAGGAATTTTATTGAGTCTAAAAAGATAACAACACTTAGGTGTTGATAATTGCAATAGAGCCACTTTGTAGCTAACTCCAGCTTTAAAGGATGGGCGTGTTTCAGTGTCGAATCCAATCACCGCATATGCTTCAATATCACGACACGCCGCCTCGATTTGCTCTTCACTGTCGACCACGACAATATGCCCCTTAAAACTTAGGGATGGGAGTTTTGCCGTCTCCTCGTTACTTATTTTTTGTAATGTTGCTGAATCTATCATCTGTCATATAAACTTCACAAACTTACGCAAAATTTCTGAATAATAAGCGTGTGGAATAAAAATATTTTAACCCTCTTCACATTGATATTTTTGCATTAAGAATCTGTTTAAGTTTTTCTCACTTAAACAGATTCTTAAAAACCCTGAGTTTGAATTTACAACTAATGGTAATATATATATCATAAAAGCAAGCCTCCACATACCTCACTTAAAGTGCGAAAAACTAATATTTTTCAAAATGCACCTTCGACTCAACATATTTATTTTTAGGTGTTGGCGTACCCTCACTATACCCAACGGCTATAACCGACAGTGGCATTATACCATCTGGCAACGAAAGAGTCTCTTTCAATAAAGCCTCGAATTTAACATTTCCATACGCTCCAGTCCAAACTGTCCCTAGTCCCATAGAGGTTGCAGCAATTAGTATATTCTCAGTGGCAGCAGAGCAGTCCAACACCCACGAACTACTTAGTGTGGTGTTTCCTAGAACAACAATAGCTACAGGAGCTTTACCCACTGGGGGTTTAATAGTACCCAATTTTTCAAGCGTAGCACGATCTTGAATAATAATAAACTCCCAAGGTTGTTTGTTCATAGCTGACGGTGCTGCCATTGCTGCTTTAACCAACTCTGTAAGCAGCTCCTTCTCCACGGATTGAGAGGCATAACTTCTTACACTTGTACGCTGATGGATACTCTCCAACGTGGGGTTTGCATACTCTTGCGCAGATAGACTCATACAGCAAACACACAAGGCTGCAAAAATTGATAATAATGTTTTTCTTTTCATTGTTAATGTTTTATTAATTCTAGAGACAAACTTACATAAAATTTACCGAATAATAAGCGAGTAAAATAAAATTATTTTACCTCACCCTCTTCAACTATAATGTAAGTAGTGTAAAACAATTATTGCCATATTTTTAATAGCACTCTTGGAGCGATATTTTTAACTTTTAAATCTCAATGTAGAACCACTATATTTTCAATTCAACAGCAAAAAATCTCATCACCAATAGCACTCTTAAAAATACACCAATAATTATTTTACCCTACTTAAGTTTGCCGACTACTCATATATAATAAGAATATCCTCAAAAAGCAAATTAACTTTTCGAGGATATATAATTACAGATGATAAGAGATATCTACTCTTTAGTTTCGAGTGATTTCCAAACAACTGCTGATAATGCCGCACCTACAAAAGGAGCTACAATAAACACCCAAAGATTAGCTAGTGCCGAACCTCCTTGGAATACCGCTGGAGCAATACTACGAGCTGGGTTAACAGATGTTCCCGTGATTGGAATACATACAATGTGAACCAAAATCAATGTTAGACCAATAGCCAAACCTGCCAATTTTGGTGAACCTAGTTTTGCATCTGTAGTTCCCAAAACCACTAATACGAAAATAAAAGTGAATACAACCTCAGCAATCAAAGCTGCAACAAGCTGTCCTTGAGCAACATCATTTGCTCCTGTACCAACAACCCCTGTACCAGAGGTAAGAGCATAAAGGATAGCAGAACCTACAAATGCACCGATAACTTGAGCTACCATATACATTCCAGCCTCTTTGCCACTCATTCGACACCTCATTTATC
>JAWXSU010000168.1:0-3598 GCA_044434245.1 Rikenellaceae bacterium
ATATTTTTAACAGCACTCTTGGAGCGATATTTTTAACTTTTAAATCTCAATGTAGAACCACTATATTTTCAATTCAACAGCAAAAAATCTCATCACCAATAGCACTCTTAAAAACACACAAATAATTATTTTGCATTACTTATTTGTTATTTCTACTCCTCAATGCATCTAATACAGAAACCATCGGCAAGCGTATTATTTGTATTTTCATCAATATCGGGATTATACACCAAGTTATATGCGAAAGAGCCATCGATTTGCGTTGATAGCCGTATGTTACCCTGAGCACCATAATCATTTACGCTACCCGAGTAGTTGCTACGATATCCGGTCATTGGCAATTTGATACTCCCGTTGTATAATACTGTATTACTAAAGCTGTCATACGTGCAATTATTGTTATTCAAGAGAGTAAAAGTTCCATATCGAGGGACACGCCAGCCAAGAGGTGAGGGGTCGAAGATTGATTTTCCAGAGGCATTTGGATCATTAAGAACATTTTTATCAAACCAAAGATAGCTACTAGACATTGTTAGCCCCTCTTCGCTCCAACTGTAATCTTTTTCTTTCCGAACATAGAATGTTGTAGGGTTTTGTACCGATTCGTAAAAAGGAACAGTTGCGTCTACGATGTCGAAACTAAATGAGTTAGAGGCGGGGAATGGATCTTTTCGACCAAATTGGTAGTGCAGGACACCATCTCGATTCTCGGAATAATCGCTATCTCTAGCTCCTAGATTTCGATCCATGATAAATCTGTTATTGTAGAGTGTAGACCATAGATCCTCTGAGTCGTAGCGATGCACCTCTCCTTCAACACCAGATGAAGTGTAAATGTATTGCCCCTGAGTAGCAGTGTTGTTTGCCGCAATAGCATCGGGGTTGTAGCTTGTTATCCATATGTGCCATGACCACAGTATCTGATTGTTTAGAGTCACGGCGATATATACGTTACCCTCTTTAATATCTGCGGGAAGCGTTATCTTCATCGCAGAGCGAGTTCCAATAGTTGTGAAATCAGGTTCGCTGAATGGTGTAACATTTTCACTAGGCGAAAAGCCCGAGGTCACTCGTTCGACACTGAAATTATTTGTTCTGCCATTAATGTCATTCCATAATATGGTGGGTTCCCACTCATCGGATGATGATAATATATCTTTATATGTTTGATTATCATCAGCATAATCACGCCAAAATGTATTGATACGTCCCTCTACAGGGATGTAAAATATTTGATTCGTGTCGCCGGGGTGAAGTATATAACAGTTTGCTGTGCCCTCTATAGTGTAATCGTAGCTGCTTAGATTCACAGTGTAGATATATTGTACACCAGCCTGCCAAGAGGAGACTCCACTTAAGGATAGTTTTTTAGTAATATAATCTTCATATTCGGTGTTGTATATAGTCACCATAACTTCGATATCATCACAATCCTGAGGGATCATCATAAGATAACCATCATCAAGAGTGAGGGGTTGTGGAGTGTATATATCAGGCTCTATATCTTTATCTATATTTGCGCTGTATGATAAATCCGTCGTTGCATCTAGACTCCATGTAATATCACCATCATCAGATATTGTGACACCCCCGCTGCTTACAACATTTTTAATCGCTATTTCGGTTACGATCTGTGTTGCAACTCCTTGCACCCTAAATCCAATAGATGCAAGTGCGTGTTTGTAGTTCAGAGCAACGGATTGTCCCACTTGTTGATATATATCTTTTATGGGTGTAGCTAACATCAAATCAGGTTGTGAGGAGCAATCCTCTGGGGTTGTGTATCTTACGACCATATCACCATCCTCTATTTGTGCCGAGATTCCATTGCTATCGTTGCCATATGGTGAGTATGCCATAAAAGTATATTTTTCCTCCGTAGAGATGTTGTTCCATGTTGGCGTATCTCCATTGTAAACCCACTTCGATAGCTCGGAATTATAATCTAAACGTTTATTATCCATCTTATCGAAGGTTGTCTGTGTAGACCAATATATATCACCTGTATATGCGCAAAATACTCCCATTGAGCCCATGGATTCTTCGCTATCTACAGGTGTTCCTTTAGTTTGCTCATCAAAAATAACAGAGAATATCATATTTTCATTGAGAATGGGGGTGACCTCTGTTTGGTTATTTTGCGTACATTGGGTTAGGGTAAGAGCAGAAAGTAGTAGAGTAGAGTAGATTTTAATCATGTCACTTAGGTTTAAATTGTGATTTATAAGATGTGTCTATTTATACATCTTTATCATTAATTCAAATCTCATGCCATATAAACTAACGTGAGTTAGAATTATCGAACTCACGTTAAATTATAACACTAAAATCTCCACGCTAGAATTCGGCTGCGTTTGTTGCCTTGTTGCATTTCAATGGTGCGATATTGTGCGACATCTATATTTTTGAGCACTCTCTTTAGACTCTTAAGGTTATCCTCTTTTGATACTAGGGTTGTGAACCATCGACATTGGTTACGAAATATTACACTTTCGTGGATCATGTTTGTAATAAATTGTAGCTCTCCACCCTCACACCACAACTCGTTATCTTGCCCCCCGAAATTTAGTTCCATTTTGGTGTTGTTTCTGCCCTTTAAATTGCGGAGCTTTCGCATAGTGCCTCGTGTAGCACTTTGTGCTGAGTCGTGAAATGGAGGGTTGCATATTGTCGCCTCGAAATAATCCTCGTCATTTATTATACCCTTAAATATATTGACTCTATTGCTCTGTTTGCGGAGTGTGATTTTACCATGTAACGAAATGTTTTGATCTATTATCTGTTGCGCATTTTTAAGCGATGTTTTATCGACATCGGAGCCAACAAACGACCAACCATACTGCACCGCACCAATTATGGGGTAGATACAATTTGCCCCAACCCCCACATCAAGAATCACAGTCTTATTTTGAGGTTTAATCAGATCATAAAGGTGGTGGATATAATCAGCCCTGCCGGGAATTGGAGGGGTGAGAGCATTGGATGGAATATCCCAAAATTCGATATTGTAAAAAGATCGTATAAGTGCTTGGTTTAGAGCCTTTACAGCCTTTGGATCAAAGAAATTTATCGACATTTCACCATGCCCATTATCCGCAACAAACTCTTCGAGTGCAGGGTGTGCATCAATTAGTTCTGCGAAGTTATATCTTCCATTATGTGGGTTGCGAGGGTGTGGCACGTCTTACTTTTGATCTTTGAAACTTTGTTTTAGCGACTCGAAATTTGCTCCGAAATTATCCAAATCCGAACCCGAGAGAGGGTAGTTCTTGATAGGAAGAATCGGAATTATTTCGATGCCTGAATATGGTATTGCAGGATATCTCTTGAAGCAAACTTCTCTAAAGGGTTTGGCATTAACTGGTTGGTAGAATGGTTCTAGAGACTCTAAACCGACTCTGCGAGGCTCTGCCCCTTTTATGAATTGTTCGCTATTTTCACCACAGTTGTATAGTCCAAATCGTTGAAGGTAGTAATTCGCTTGAAGTCCCATGATAAATATATATTTTATGGTTGGGTTCTTCTCGATGATGCTTTTAATGTGAGCAACCCCCAGTTTTGCTTCAGCGGGTGGGATGAGGATATGTTTACCTTTGGG
>JAWXSU010000169.1:0-3550 GCA_044434245.1 Rikenellaceae bacterium
TTGATATCTGCAAGATAGGGGATATAATCAGCATTTTTTCCTGAGGTCTCCTTTAGTGCATCTTCATATGCAGCCTCCATTGCCTCTTTTACGAGGTCGTGTTTAAGCTCTTTTGGTTCCATGATCTTCTATTTTTTTATCTTCCCAATGAAATGGTGCGAAATCACCACTTTGCTCACTTTTCCACGATGGTTTGCGCATCGCATATATAATAAATGGTGCTCCAACCACCACCACGCATCCGATAATTAGTACACCGTACCACACCGTGTTGCTACCCGTAGATATTTGTGAAGGGGGTATGAAACTCAAAACGAATGCCAGTAACGAACCTAAAAATCCAACTCCGCCAAGTATCCACATCAAACCATTTCCACGTCCGAGTCTAAATGGGCGAGGTGTCTCTTTGAGTTTGTATCTGAGAACTATTGCTGCGGCAAACATCAGCATGTACATTATAAGATATAAGAGCACGGTGAGTTGTGAAAGTATCTGATAGAATGACTGCACGGATGGCATCACCACAAAAAGCAGGCTCAAAAGTGTAACCAAGCCACCTTGTATGAGGAGGATGTTTCGTTGTACACCAATTTTGTTTGCCTTCTGGAAAAGTGGTGGTAGATAGCCAGCACGTCCTACAGCGAAGATTCCCTTCGAGGGTCCTGCAACCCATGTTAATACTCCTGCTAGTACTCCAAACATCAGAGCTACAGCGATAATAGGCGATGCCCATGACGCATGTATATATGCAAAATATCTATCAAATCCAACAAGCAGTGATTGTGTGAGATTGATATCTTTGGCGGGTATAACCACACCCAACGAGAATGTTCCCAGGATAAATATCAAAACGGTAATTAGAGAACCAATGATAATCGCCTTTGGGTAGTTTTTAGAGGGGTTATCCACCTCCATAACATGTATACCCATCATCTCCATTCCAGCGTAGAACAAAAATATGGAGCTTGCGAGGACTATATTATCGAGTTTTGTAAGGTCGGGGAAGAAACTTTGTGTCATGTCGAGGTTGTTGTGTCCCCCAGTGGCGAGATATATCACACCCAACACAATGAGTAGTGCAGCGGGTATTATTGTCCCAACCATACCTCCCCACTTGCTGATCTTTCCAACCCATCCCAACCCCTTGAGCGCGATGAATGTTGCGAGCCAATATATCGCCAACACCACAACAAGAGTAAATGTTTTGTTCGAAGCCAGAGCCATATCATCTCCTTGATTGAGTCCAATAAATGCAAACGAGACGGCACCAAATGTCAGCACTGTAGGGTACCATATCGTGGATTCAATCCACTGCAACCATATTGCGAGGAATCCAGTTCGTGCCCCAAATGCCTCGCCTACCCACCTGAAAACACCACCTTGTTTGTCGGAAAACATTGCGGCAAGTTCGGCAGCTACCAAAGCTGTCGGTACCAAGAATACAGCTGCAGCAAAGAGGTAAAAAAATGCAGACGAGAGCCCATACACCGCTTCGGAGGCCAATCCACGCAGACTCACTACCGCTGTGACGTTCATGATGGCAAGAGTCATGACGCTGAGTTTAAAACCCATTGATTTTGTTTTTGTAGCCATAAATAATAATTTTGATTAGAATAATGTAGATATGTATGGCAATTATCGTGCAATAGAGATGTGGAAAATAATTTAACTTGTGTGGTAGTCTGTAAGTTGTTGATTATTAGGGTGTATAAGCGGTGCTTATTGGAACATAAATATTCATTATCGAAAAGCTATTGCAATAGTACAAAAAAAACATATCTTTGCAATACAGAAACAAACAAACATTAAATAAATTAAGATTATGGTAAAGAAATGGCGTTGCACCGTATGTGGTCATATCCACGAGGGAGCAGAGGCACCAGCACAGTGCCCACTTTGTAAAGTTCCACAAGACAAATTCGTTGAGATTGAGGAGCAATCAGCAGGTCTAACATTCGTAACCGAGCACAAGCTAGGTGATGCAGCAGGAGCAAGCGACGAGCTAATGGAGGGACTTCAAAATCACTTCGCAGGTGAGTGTTCAGAGGTTGGTCAATATTTGGCAATGAGCCGTCAAGCAGATCGTGAGGGTTACCCAGAGATCGCAGAGGCTTTCAAGCGTTACGCTATCGAGGAGGCAGAGCATGCATCTAAGTTCGCAGAGTTGTTGGGCGTAGTTGTATGGGATACAAAGACAAACCTTTTCAAGCGTATGAACGCTGAGAGTGGTGCTTGTGAGGATAAGATGCGTTTGGCTCGTTTGGCTAAGGAGCAAAACCTTGATGCTGTTCATGACACTGTTCACGAGATGGCTAAGGATGAGGCACGTCACGGAGCTGGTTTCCAAGGGCTTTACAATCGTTACTTCAAATAGTATATAGGTTAGTTTTAGAGGGTCGTCTTTGAGTATTTTGCTCAAAGACGACTTTTTTTATATGCGCAAACTTCAGATGACGCAAATTGATAAAAACAAGAAAAGTCATAATCGAGTTCTAAAAAGCAATTTTTCGGGTCGCAGAGTCGTTAAACTCAAAAAAAATAACTATTTTTGCGTGTTAAAACACTTACGAATGAAGTCATACAATTTTTGGAATAACGTCACAGGTTGGGCGGTATTTACGATTGCCACTGTGGTATATCTCCTTACAATGGAGCCATCTTCGAGTCTTTGGGATTGTGGAGAGTTTATTGCAACCTCTTATAAACTGGAGGTTGGACACCCCCCCGGAGCACCGCTCTTTATGATTATGGCGAGATTGGCAACAATGCTTGCGCCGTCGACTCACTATGTTCCGCACATGGTCAACGCCATGAACTGTGTGGCGAGTGGATTCACGATCCTATTTCTGTTTTGGACTGTTAGCCACTTGGTGCGACGTATGACAACACTATCGGGTGGTGAATTCTCGGAGTCGAAACAGTGGATAAGTATTGGTGCAGGAGCTATTGGTGCGCTATCGTACACATTCACAGATACATTCTGGTTCTCGGCGGTCGAAGGTGAGGTGTATGCCCTATCGTCAATGTTCACAGCTCTTGTGGTGTGGTTGATGTTGAAGTGGGAGGATGAGGCAGATGAACCTCACGCTACAAGGTGGATTATTCTTATTGCATACTTGATGGGGTTGTCGATTGGTGTGCACATCCTTAATTTGTTGACTATACCAGCTCTTGTTTTTATATTCTACTTCAGAAAGTGGGATAAGATTACAATTAAGGGTATTATTTTGGCTTTTGTTGCGGCGGGTGCTATTTTGCTTTTTGTGAATGGTTTCGTGTTGTCGTATTCGATATATCTGGGTGCGATGGTGGATCTGTTCTTTGTCAATACGTTGGGTCTACCCGTAAATTCGGGAATGGTGGTGTATGCTTTAGCTCTCATTATGGGGTTGGGAGTTGCATCATATTATACTCATAAAAAGGGGTATTTGCTTTTGAATATCGTAGCTCTTTCGTTGACGATGCTGTTTGTTGGATACTCTTCGTATGCATCTGTCACAATACGTGCTGCGGCAAATCCTCCGATGAATAGTAACAATCCGAACAACCC
>JAWXSU010000170.1:0-3527 GCA_044434245.1 Rikenellaceae bacterium
GGCGACTGGTAAAGCATCTCCCCTCTGCTTAGCGATACGATCTCTACCGTACCCTCGCTCTTAAATGTCGTCACATAAGCTGTATCTCCACTCACCACAACTCCTGTTGGCGTTTGAGGCATCGCAATTCTCTTAATTAGTTCTGTGCCATAAGCCGAATATACATCTACGGCACAACGACCCTTTTGAGTCATAACAATCTCGTTTGAGTCTGTCGCAGCAATATCGGTAGTAAATATTGGAGCTGTCGCCTCCTGTGCCATCACAGCAACACACACGAGGAGTGAACAAAGTGTAATAACTATTTTTTTCATCTTTTTGGTTTTTAGGTTCTTTCAGTTTATGCATAGTAAAAATGATTCATATATGAAGTTTTCACCCCCAAATATGAACACGCATACTATACACACGAAAAAGGTACGAAAAAAAAACATATATACCAAACATAACAACACAAATTTACCCAAAAGTGGAACATTAGCTCACCTTTGGGTAAATTTGCATTATTATTGCCTAAAATAAACTCTATTTTTTCTTTTTGTATTTGATCGAACACACCGACGAGATGCGACCAATACCCTCATCTGAAGGGTCGATATACCACAACATATTCAAATCTGAATCTAGCTCCAAAACCTTAGGTCCCGTTTTACCCTTACTGTGTCCTTGCCAACTACAAACATAGAAACTCTTTTTGTTTGACTCCACACCTCCAATAAAGAACATAGGCGTATCCTTGATGTCACCATCATTTACCGTACGAAGCACCTCTCCGCTCTCGAAATCCACCTCACAGAAGCCATGTGTATCTCCTCCAGCTACCAAATATACGCTACCTTTAATTTGATCCGTAGCAAATGGTGTTACTGGAATTTCTATCTTCTTAACTAATTTACCCTCAGGGCTTACGATATGTACAAATTTTTGAGACACCAACGGCACGATATAGTTTCCGTTATCCATCTTGTTGATTTGACGCATCTGCGCATGAGGATTTTGAATCTCGGTTTCGTACTCAACTTTTTTGAGTATCTCTCCGCTCTTCGAATCTACCTCCATAATTGTCAACGGATGACCACACCACGCAATCAAAGAGTTGCCATTAGACAACAATTTTGCAGATTGCATCTCGCACCCCTCGGGAGCTTTTATATCCCACACAACCTCGTGATCTGCAGTGATTACTTGCGCTCCTTTTTTATATGAATATAGAATATTGCCCCCCTTCAGAGCCACAGCATTATTACACTCCCACCCCTTCTCTAGAGGATGCTGCCAGAGAACCTCTTTGGTCTCTTTTTCGATAATAGCAATTTTGTTCCAGCCCGAACCTCCAACCAGAAGTTGTTGTGCCGAGAGCGAGAAGCTGAACATTAGAGCCGCAGCAACTAGCGAAATTTTTAAGATTCTTTTCATAGTGATATTAGGTTTTGATTTTTTAAGTAGGGTAAAATAATTATTGGTGTGTTTTTAAGAGTGCTATTGGAGATGAGATTTTTTTGCTATTGAATTGAAAATATAGTGGATCTACATTGAAATTTAATAGTGAAAAATATCGCTCCAAGAGTGCTGTTAAAAATATGACAATAATTGTTTTACACTACTTAGTAATACAAAAATACATTTTTTTCCTCAAACGACACACTATTTGCCTCAAAAAAAAGATAATTAATTAACGTGAATTACTATGTTCACCAAACAGAAACTCTAGCAACTCGCATTAAATTATGTCATTGACATTTGATAATTATAAAATAAATTACTATATTGCAGAACCAATTATATTTTTTTAACTAAAACTACATTTATTTTATGAAAAATCAAGAACAGGAGTTTATCAACTCATTTATGTCGAGAGTAATCGCAAAAAACCCCAACGAACCAGAATTCCACCAAGCAGTTGTAGAGGTTGTAGAGTCTCTCGCACCATATATTGTTGAGCACCCTGAGCTTCAAGAGATGAAGATACTTGAGCGCATTGCAGAGCCCGAGCGTGTTATTATGTTCCGTGTATCGTGGGTCGATGACCAAGGTAAAATCCAGGTAAATAGAGGCTATCGTGTACAGA
Organism: Rikenellaceae bacterium; assembly: GCA_044434245.1. Classification (GTDB taxonomy): domain Bacteria; phylum Bacteroidota; class Bacteroidia; order Bacteroidales; family Rikenellaceae; genus Alistipes. The sequence goes on from JAWXSU010000170.1 coordinate 2,069, forward strand.
TGAATAGCGCGATTGGCCCATACAAAGGAGGACTTAGATTCCACCCATCTGTAAACCTTGGCGTATTAAAGTTCCTCGCTTTTGAGCAAACATTCAAAAATAGCCTCACGACACTCCCTATGGGTGGTGGTAAAGGTGGTTCGGACTTCGACCCACATGGCAAATCAGACAACGAAGTGATGCGTTTCTGCCAATCATTCATGACCGAACTTCAACGACACATTGGTCCTAACACCGACATCCCAGCTGGTGACATCGGAGTTGGCGGTAGAGAGGTTGGTTTCCTTTATGGTCAATACAAACGTCTACGTAACGAATTTACCGGAACATTGACCGGCAAGGGTCTTGGATGGGGAGGTAGTCCTCTTCGCCCCGAGGCTACTGGATATGGCACATGCTACTTTGCACACGAGATGTTGCTTACTCGTGGAGATAGTTTCGAAGGTAAGATCGTTGTTATATCTGGATCTGGAAACGTTGCTCAATACGCAACTGAGAAAGCAACAGAGCTAGGAGGAAAGGTGGTTACACTTTCGGACTCAGCAGGTTACATCTACGACGAAGAGGGTATAGATGCCGAGAAGTTAGCGTGGGTAATGGATCTTAAGAACAACAAACGTGGCAGAATCAAAGAGTATGTAAACCAATATCCATCGGCTAAATATTTCGAGGGCGAGCGTCCTTGGGGTGTGAAGTGCGACATCGCATTGCCTTGTGCTACTCAAAATGAGTTGAATGGTGACGAGGCGGCACTTCTTGTTAGCAACGGATGTTTCTGCGTTGCTGAGGGTGCAAATATGCCATCAACACCAGAGGCTATAAGTCACTTCATAGAGAGCAAGATTCTATATGCTCCAGGAAAAGCATCGAATGCAGGAGGTGTAGCAACATCAGGCTTGGAGATGAGCCAAAACTCTATTCGCCTGCAATGGGACGCTGAGGAGGTTGACGAGAAGTTGCAACGTATCATGCGAGACATCCATGACTCATGTGTTAAATATGGTGCCGACAAATCGGGATATATAAACTACGTGAATGGTGCTAACATCGCTGGATTCATCAAGGTTGCCGAGGCTATGATGGCACAAGGTTGCGTTTAAACATCTGATGATATAGTATACAACACAAAGGGCATCCAAATGGATGCCCTTTGTATTAAGTATTATTTGGTGAAGGCTATTATTTGCCACTCCCACTCACTTAATAATTTCAAATTATTTCTTACCCTCGAAGAAATCCTTGATGTCGTCGTTGAGAACTACTGCCTCTTTGAATGTGTAAGCTCCAGTCTTATCAGACTTTATCATCTTTATACACTTTGTGTGTTGCTTACCAGTGCCCGTCTTAAGGGTCGCTACTACTTTCTTTGCCATGTGTCGCTAAAATTATTTAATTTCACGGTGTAAAGTTACCTTCTTCAAATATGGGTTGTACTTCTTACGCTCCATACGATCTGGGG
>JAWXSU010000171.1:0-3466 GCA_044434245.1 Rikenellaceae bacterium
CAATTTTAACTTCGACAGGAGATTGTAAATCCAGAGGGGCGTATCGCTAAGGATGATATACTTTTGCGAACAATCATATCTCGCAATTCACTCTATAAGGGGGAGCCACTCAGAGCGACAATAAAACTATACTCACGAGTAGCCATAGCTGGTTCGGAGGGGGAGAAGATGCCGTCGTTCAATGGATTTTGGGCTCAAGAGATCCCTAATAACGGAACTCGTCAAACACAACGTGAGACATACAATGGTAAAGTTTACGAAACACAACTCCTTCGTGATTATATCCTCTATCCGCAACAGTCGGGAGAGTTAGTTATTGGAGCGGCGCAGATGGATGTTGTCGCACAGGTAATTGTACAGAGTCGCAATATTGATCCATTTTTCGGAGGAGGACACGAGGTGTATAATGTACGTCGCCACATCTCTACGCCCGAAATAAAGATCGATGTTAAAAATCTCCCATCTGGTGCTCCAGCATCATTTACAGGGGCGGTGGGAAGTTTCGACCTTACGGAGATCGCACCCAAAAGAGATATAGTGTCTAATTCAGCATCTACATTAACACTGAGAATTGCAGGTAGCGGAAACCTATCTTTCGTGCAGTCGCCAAAGGTTGATTTTCCGGAGTCGTTCGAGAAGTATAATGTCAAAACTACGGAGTCTATAAACCTCACGATGAGTGGAGGTAGCGGATATAAACAATTTGAGTACCCTTTCATTCCACGTTCTCAGGGAGAGTACACAATCCCAGCGGTGGAGTTTAGCTATTTTGACCCTAAGAGCGAAAGCTATGTTGTGCGTACGACTCAACCATTTATGTTGAGTGTCTCGGCGGATGAGAGTAGTAGCAATGCGAGTGGTGGAGTGAGTACACTACAAAGGTCGATATCGAAGGAGGATGTGAAGGTGTTGGGACGTGATATTAGATTTATTAAGATCGATAGCGCAGGATTGGTTGCAGTGAGCGCACCTTTTATGTTGTCACCGGCATATTTCACCATTTTGTTTGTGATTCTGGGGTTGGCAATATTTGCTTTCATATTTATTAGACACACAATAAAAGTGTCGGAAAATGTTGTGCTTGCCAAGGGAAAGAAGGCAAATAAAGTTGCAGTACAACGATTCAAGGAGGCGAAGAGATATATGTCAGAGCACAACGAGAGAGCATTCTATGAAGAGATGATGAAGGGTTTGTGGGGATATATGAGCGATAAATTCAATATCCCGATTGCTAACCTCACACGAGAGAGTGTCCGTGAGGAACTCACAAAGCGAGGAGTTGCTGCGGCAGATGTCAAAGGATTTGTCGAGATTATCACTCAGTGCGATGAGGCACAATACTCACCTCTTGCGGCGGCGCACATGGGGGAGATATATGGTGAGGGACTGAAGTTGATATCGAATATCGAAACACAAGTTAAACGTTAAGAATCTGTTTAAGTTTTTCTCGCTAGATTTGCTAAGAGAGATGTTGCTTTGATTTACTCTCTTTGCATAAGGCGCATAGCGATGCCTATGTAAAGCAGCGCAAAAAGAGAAAAACGAACGCCCCGATTAAGAGAGAGCAGAGACCAAATTTATTTGGGTGATGCCGAACGTAAGGGCTCAAGTGACAGATTCTTAGTAAAATAGATGAGAGAAATTTAAACAGATTTTAAGAGTATTATGAAAAAGTTACTTATAACACTCCTATATATAATAGGTGTAGTTGCACCTGTGATGTCGCAAGTCGATACAACAGCAGGTGTTAGCTACGAAGTCGAGACTCCCGTATTAGACCTCACAGCAGAGGAGCTGTGGGCGGAGGGCAATAACGCATATATAAATGGTAACTACACCAAAGCTGTGGGGTTGTACAAGAAGATTGAAGCACAGGGATTGGCATCTGTTGCATTGTACTACAATCTAGGAAATGGATATTTTAAATTGGGGGATACAGCAAAATCTCTGCTCTATCTTCATAGAGCCCTGAAGCTCGACCCTTCGGATGCCGATACAAAATATAATATAGAGGTTGTGCAAGCTAACACAAAAGATAATATCGAGGCAATACCTCAATTTATATTTGTGGAGTGGACTGAGATTGTCAGCAGCTCGCTTTCGATTGTGGGGTGGAGTGTGATCTCTCTTGTTGCGTGGATCGGGGTGTTGACATTTCTTATTATCTTTCTACTCTCGAAACAACTATCAAGACGCAAAATGGGTTTTTATGGAGTTGTAGTCTCGGCTGTTATTATGTTCGTTTCGACGAGCTATGCTCTGGGGGAGCGAAAGGAGATTGTTAATAACCATGAGGCGATTGTTATGACACAGTCGTTGTCGGCAAAGAGCTCTCCTACCACAACATCTACAGATCTCTTTGTTCTGCATGCCGGAACAAAGGTCGAAGTGATATCTTCGTTGGAGGGATGGAGCAAAATTGTTATTGCTGATGGTCGCCAAGGTTGGGTCGAAAGTAAATTGTTGGAGGTTATATAGTGTCGAGGCTACTTCAAGATGCAGTTGGTGAGTTGACGAAACTCCCAGGTATAGGTCGACGTACGGCACTGCGCTTAGCACTTCATATTCTTAAGATGGAGAGAGAGTCGGTGGCGGGGATGACTCGCAGTATTGACGATTTTCGTAATAAAATTAACTATTGTAGCGAATGTAACAACCTTTCGGATGATCCAATATGCCCAATTTGCAGCAATGAGCAGCGTGATAGATCAACAATATGTGTTGTCGAACAGGTTGCAGATCTAATGTCGGTGGAGAATACACGTCAATATCGAGGTCTTTATCATGTGTTGGGTGGGGTAATTTCTCCAATGCAAGGGGTGGGACCCTCGGATTTGAAGATCGATTTGTTGCTTGAGAGGGTAAAAAAGGGAGAGGTGAAGGAGATAATTTTAGCAATTTCAACCTCCGTTGAGGGAGAAACTACACTTTTTTATATCATGAATCGACTCAAAGGGGTCGAAAATATCAAGATTTCTACCATTGCACGAGGCATTGGATTTGGAGATGAGTTGGAATATGTCGATGAAATGACAATAACACACGCACTGATAAATCGTCGTGAGATGGATAGATAGAGGTTATACCTATATTTTATATATAGGGCGAAAATATCTCTCAAAAAAGTTTAGAGTGTAACTAGCTGAACATAAGCGAAAAGGTAAATTTATTAAGAAAAAGTTAAATTTTTATTACCAAAACATTTGGAATAATGGAAATAAAAGCGTTATCTTTGCACTCGCAATCAGGGAAACACGGTTGCACGGTTCTAAAGAATTAAGGATACAGCGAGGCGCATTTAAGGTTTAACGGGAGGCAGATTTATTTTTAGCTAACGGTTAATTGAAAAAAAATATTTTCAAAAATATTTGGAAATTAAAAAATAATGCTTACCTTTGCAACCGCAATACGACAAACGGTTTGTGTTGCAGACAAGTTCTTAAAATGATGCGAGTGAGTTTGGTGG
>JAWXSU010000172.1:0-3462 GCA_044434245.1 Rikenellaceae bacterium
AAATACTTCTTGAGGAGTTGACTTCAGAGAAGTTGACACTCATCAAGAAGTATTTCCACGACGATGTATTGAAGATGGCGATGCGCAATATGATCCTCGATTTGGGTCAACGTTTAGATGGTCGTAAGACTGACGAGATTCGTCCAATTTGTTGTGAGGTGGGTTACTTGCCTGCAACACATGGTTCAGCGGTATTTACACGTGGTGAGACTCAATCTCTTACGACTGTAACTTTGGGTACTAAGTTGGATGAGAAGATGAAGGATGAGGTTTTGGTTACAGGAACTGAGAAGTTCGTGTTGCACTACAACTTCCCACCATTCTCTACGGGAGATGCTCGTGCTGCACGTGGTCTTAGTCGTCGTGAGATTGGTCACGGACACTTGGCATGGCGTGGTCTTAAATCTATGATCCCCGCTGAGAACCCTTACGCTATCCGTGTTGTTTCGGATATTTTGGAGTCTAACGGGTCATCATCTATGGCGACAGTATGTGCTGGAACTTTGGCATTGATGGATGCTGGTGTTCAAATCAAGCGTCCGGTATCGGGTATTGCGATGGGTCTTATTTCGGACTCTAAGAGCGGAAAGTGGGCAGTGTTGTCGGATATCTTGGGTGATGAGGATCACTTGGGAGATATGGACTTCAAGGTTACAGGTACTACTGAGGGTATCACAGCTACTCAAATGGATATCAAGGTTGATGGTTTGTCATACGAGGTGTTGGCAGCAGCATTGGAGCAAGCTCGTAAGGGTCGTTTGCATATCCTAAGCAAAATCACAGGTTGCATCGAGACTCCACGTGAGGATTACAAACCATTTGTTCCACGCTTAGTACAGATGACAATCCCACAAGAGATGATTGGTGCGGTAATCGGTCCTGGCGGAAAGATTATCCAAGATATCCAAAAGACAACAACTACAACAATCACCATCACAGAGGCTGACAATAAGGGTATTATCGACATCTTCGGTATCAACAAGGAGTATATTGACGCAGCTATCGCACGCATTAAGGCTATTGTTGCTATCCCAGAGGTTGGTGAGGTATATAATGGAACGGTTCGTTCAATCGTTGCGTTTGGTGCATTTATCGAGATCATGCCCGGCAAGGATGCTTTGTTGCACATCTCCGAAATTGACTACAAACGTTTCGAGACGATGGACGAAACAGGGCTCAAGGAGGGAGACAAGATCGATGTTAAGCTCATCGGTTTTGATGCAAAGACAAGCAAGTTGAAACTCTCTCGTAAGGCTCTTCTCGAAAAACCAGAGGGTTGGGTAGAGCGAGAGCGCAAGCCAAGAGAGGATCGTGGAGATCGTCGTGAGCGTCGCCCAAGAGAGTAATGATCTAAGAAAACTGCTATACCTTATATTATATGATCGGTATAGCGGTTTTTTTTGCAAATAAACAGACAATTTTATTATTTGATATTTCCAATTAAAATTAAATGGCTATATTTGCACTAAGAGACTTTTTTAATTTAATAACTATAATAATCCATGAAAAATTTTGTAAAGTTGAGCTTTACTCTCGCTCTTGCGGTTTTGACGCTGTCGGGATGTAACTGTTTCAAGAAGATGGCAAAAAACCTTGATGATGTTACTGTAACTTGTACTCCTGAGGTTTTGACGCTTAACAACGGTAAGGTCGCAGCAACTGTTGCTGTAAGTTTCCCTGCGGGATACTTTGATGAGGATGCTACTGTAAAAATCACTCCAGTGTTAGTTTATGAGGGTGGCGAGAGTGCTGCAACTCCATACTACTACCAAGGTGAGGATGTAGAGGATAACTACAAAGTTCTCTCTTCTACTTCAACAGGTGCAACTGAGGATATCGAGTTTGCATATACTCCAGAGATGCGTAGAAGTACACTTCAACTTCGTGTAGAGGTAAAGTGTAAGGATGAGTTCGAGGTTATTAACCTTAACACAGGTAAGGTTCTCGATGATGGTGAGACTGCTCAAGATGCTGGTTACAACATCGCAGAGGGTATCAATACTCTTCAATCAGACCTTCGTCCACAAGATGTAATGACTATGATGGAGAGCGGTTACAAGCGTGTAACAAACTCTGTAGAGAAGTCAGATCTTATGTACACAATCAGCAGCTCAACAGTATCATCTAAGGCTCTTAGTGCAGAGTCAGTGAAGGCTTTCCAAGCGTTGGTTGACGAGAACAGCAATAACGATCGTGCTACTCAAAAGCTATCTGCTCAAGGTTATGCATCACCAGATGGTCCTGTTAAGTTCAACGACAAGCTCTCTAAGTCTCGTTCAGAGTCTGGAAAGAAGGCTATGGAGAAGTTGCTTAAGGATTACGGACTTGCAATCGACGCTTCATCTTATGGTGAGGATTGGGAAGGTTTCAAGGAGTTGGTTGAGGCTTCAAATATCGAGGATAAGAACTTGATTCTTCAAGTGTTGAGCCTTTACAGCTCATCTACACAACGTGAGGAGGAGATCAAGAATATGGCTGCTGTATTCTCAACTCTTAAGAGCGAGGTTCTACCACAGTTGCGTCGCACGAAGATGGTTAACAGCGTTGACCTAGTGGGTAAGAGCGACGAGGAGATGATGGCTTTGGTTTCAGCTAAGAATTATGACGCTCTAACATTGTTGGAGATTCTTCACCTTTGCAACAAGGTAGTTAAGGATTGCGAGACTAAGACTACACTTTTGGCTTACGTTACAGACAAATACAATGATGGTGTGGCTTACAACAACTATGGTGTTGTGTTGGCTAAGCAAGGTAAGGGCGAGGATGCTCTTGCTGCATTCAAGAAGGCAGCTGAGCTTGGTGTTTCAGATCGTGAGGTTGGTAACAACCTAGCTCTTGCATACATGATGTTGGGCGACACAGAGTCTGCTGCTCCATACGTACGTCGTGCAACTTCACAAACTAAGGCTATGTTCGCTGCAATGAATGGCGACTATACGGCTGCATCTACTGAGCTTAAGGGTCTTAACAAGGCTATCGCTTTGGTTCAGTTGGGTCAATACGATGCTGCTAAGAGTGCTATCGACTGCGAGTGCGCTGAGGGTGATTATTTGCGTGCTGTAATTGCGTCACTTCAAGGGGATGTGAAGAGTGCTCAAACTCAACTTGAGTCTGCTATCAGCAAGAAGGCTTGCCTTAAGGAGAAAGCTGCTACAGATGTTAACCTTTTGAATCTTTTTGAGTCAGGTTACACATTGTAGTATATTTCACTTGATATAAAAAAGGGGACTTATCGTCCCCTTTTTTTTGTACGTAATCTACAGTATAAAATATTAAACATTCTCCAAATTTATACTCCTTATAACGTCCATTTTGATAAGAAAATCTTATCAAAAACACATCTAAGTAGCGTAAAACAATTATTGCCATATTTTTAAAAGCACTCTTGAAGCGATATTTTTCACTATTAAATTTCAGTATAGAACCACTATATTTTCAATTCAATAGCAAAAAATCTCATCT
>JAWXSU010000173.1:0-3452 GCA_044434245.1 Rikenellaceae bacterium
TAACCTTGATACCAAGCTCAACCAACTTGTTCTCCAACATCTCGTTGAAGATGTGAGCCTTAGATACCTTACCTAGCTCTGGGTGACCATGATCGTCATACGAGAATGTCACACCGCTCTTCTTGATCTCCTCGTCCGAAAGCTCGTGGAATACACCCTCCGAGATCATTGCAACACCATAATCCATTCCCATCATCTTACGCTTGATGATTGATGAAACTACCAAGTTCACAATCTTCTCCACTGTGATCTCAGTCTTATTGAACATCTCTGGGATAACGATCATTGGGTAGTGACAAGCCTCGCCGATTCCGAAAGCCAAGTGACCAGCCGAACGACCCATTGCAGCTACTACAAACCAGTTTCCACTAGTCTTAGCATCGCAATAAGCTGTGGTACCGATAACTGTACCTGCAGCCTTAGCAGATTCGTAACCAAAGGTTGGTGAACCTGCTGGAAGAGGAAGGTCATTATCGATAGTCTTAGGAACGTGGATATTTGAGATTGGATATTGCTTATCCTCCAAGAACTTAGCGATACGATTAGCAGTCGATGCTGTATCGTCACCACCTACAGTTACCAACAACTTGATATTGTTATCCTTGAAGAGGTCGAGGTTAAAATCGTTTGCAAAGTTAGCATCAGTTGGCTTGAAACGGCTCATTTGAAGGTACGAACCACCACGGTTGAACATATCGTCCGCCATAGGGAATGTGATATCCTCAGTGATTGGGTTTGGGTTGAAAAGACCCGAATAACCTGCGTGCAAACCGATTACGCGGTAACCTTGCTTCAAGAAAGTCTTAGCGACACTTCCCACAACTGTGTTCATACCTGGAGCTGGACCGCCACCAGTCAAAATTGCAATAGCTTCTTTCATAGTGATATTTAAATTAAATGTTATGTTTTTTTGTTTAACTTTGCCAAAGTTACAAATTTTATTTTATTTGGCAAAGTTTATTTTGTTCAAAATATGCGCCAATCGCAAACCGCCGTTGCGCAGCTGCGTTTCGAGCGCAATTTGATATTTGTCTCGATAGTCGTAGTTTATCTCCTTGTTACGCTTGGCATCTTTGTATATATCGACAGCTATAGCGTATGACTCCGAAAACCAATCATTAAGATCTCCCGAAACTACATATTGCTGCTCCTGCACGGAGAGTCTGTCGATTTGCAACGCCCACTCCGTGTAGCTCCAATCGTGCACCTTATAAATGAGTCCACTATCCCATATCGAATGAAGATTTGTTGCGTTATAGAAAAAGACCATCGGAACTCTATTCCCTCCCAAATCAGACTTTCGTCCTGCATGCATCGGGCAGTGCAGATCCCCCACAAGGTGTATCAAGAGTTTGAGGGCGAAGGCGTGTTCATCTTCACTTAGGGTGCTATCCTCCAACTGCGCAATCATCTCTCGTACTGCCCACACAACATCTCCCTCCTTGGGGGTTGGGGTCGAGTCGGGAGTTTCACCCTCCTCTACATTACGATAGTGCCACGGAGCGGTATACTCATACTCTTTGGTGTACTTTGCCGAATCTGCCCAGTTGCTCCAATAGACCATCGTGTAACCCGACAACAGTCTATCCACCTCCACTTGCGCCTCCGCGCTGAGATGTCGTTGAGCCACGCAAGCGATAATATCATGCCCCTTCTGCCCCCATGCCGATACACTGAAGACAACAACAACGGAGAGTAGTATCGAAATTATCGTTCTTCGCAACATCCTCTATTGATTCATTGTAGCCAAGAACTCCTCATTTGTCTCGGTTAGGCTCATCTGCTTTTGGAGGAACTCCATAGACTCCACTGTATTCATATCGGCGAGGTACTTTCGAAGTATCCACGTACGGCTCAACACCTCACGAGGTAGCAACAGATCATCACGACGTGTTCCCGACGACGTTACATCAATCGCCGGATATATTCTCTTGTTCGAGAGCTTACGATCCAACTGCAACTCCATATTTCCTGTACCTTTAAACTCCTCGAAAATCACCTCATCCATCTTCGATCCGGTATCGATAAGTGCCGTAGCGATAATTGTGAGCGAACCCTTCTCTTCGGTGTTACGTGCCGCACCAAAGAAACGCTTTGGTTTGTGCAGAGCATTTGCATCCACACCTCCCGACAAAACCTTTCCTGAGGCTGGTTGCACGGAGTTATATGCACGTGCCAAACGAGTTATAGAGTCCAAGAAGATCACCACATCGTGACCACACTCCACCATCCTTTTAGCCTTCTCCAAGACCATCTCCGCAACCTTCACATGGCGTGAAGCCTGCTCATCGAAAGTCGATGCGACAACCTCCGCTTTCACATTTCGTGCCATCTCCGTAACCTCCTCTGGTCGCTCATCTATGAGCAACACAATCATATACGCCTCCGGATTATTATCCGCTATAGCATTTGCTATAGACTGCAACAACATAGTCTTTCCCGTCTTTGGCTGCGCTACAATCAGTGCACGCTGACCCTTACCTATCGGAGAGAAGAGATCTATAATTCTATTCGAGATACTATTGTGGCTACCACCCGTGAGTTTAAATTTCTCGCTCGCAAAGAGTGGAGTCAAATACTCAAACTGCACTCTATCTCTTATGTATTGTGGCTCTAACCCATTTATTTGGCTCACCTTAACAAGCGGAAAATACTTCTCCCCCTCCTTTGGTGGGCGTATAAGACCTGCAACGGTATCTCCCGCCTTTAACGCAAACATTTTGATTTGACTCGACGACACATACACATCATCCGGAGAGTTCAAGTAGTTATAATCTGACGAACGCAGAAATCCATATCCATCAGGCATAACCTCCAACACTCCCTCCCCGGCGATAACTCCCGTGTAGTCATCCTTGGTGATTACCTCCGTCTGAGAATCTGTTGACTGTGAATTATTTTGAGTGTTACCATTGTGATTATTATGATTCTGCTGCTGCCCCTTTCTATTCTTCGCACGCTGTTGTAACTGTTGTTGGCGTGACAATCTTTGATTTGGTGACGATTGCGGTACTTGCGCAGATTCTGACTCCTGAGTAGATTCTGACTCCTGAGTAGATTCTGACTCCTGAGTAGATTCTGACTCTTTAGTAGATTCTGATTCCTTAATAGATTCTGATTCTTTAGTAGATTCTGGCTCTTGCGAAGGTCGTGGCTCTTGCGAAGGTCGTGGCTCTTGCGAAACTTGAGTCTTTGGCGAGGCTTGCTGATTCTGCGTCACCACCTGCTCTGTATGTTCTGTCACTCTTGGACGACGTCCTCTACGTGGTTTCTCAGCTGTTTGCTTAGGTGTTGACTCTGACTCCTCTATTGCCTCCTGTGTTGATTCCGTTTTTGATTCAAATGCTAACTCTGGCACCGACTCATTTTTCTCACTTTTAGGCTTTCTTCCACGACGTGGTTTTTGTGGTGCGTCTGCCGATCTTCCCTGCTGAGGTGCCGAAGCAACCAGC
>JAWXSU010000174.1:0-3432 GCA_044434245.1 Rikenellaceae bacterium
ATATGTGATCTGGGCATCTATATTGGGAGCTACCCCATTCTCATTGGCGATGCCACACATGGGGTTATATGGCACCGTGATATTTAGTTTCTGCGCTGGATTTATGCTCGCCTCGGCATTCCCCGCAATCGTGATATTTGCACAAGAGTTACTCCCCAACAGACTGGGTATGATCTCGGGACTATTCTTTGGTTTCGCATTTGGAATCGCCGGAATCGCCGCTGCATTCTGGGGTAGCTACGCAGAATCACACGGAATTGAGGCTGTATTTAACCTCTCGGCATATCTTCCTCTTTTGGGTGGTGTAGCTATATTGCTGCCTCGAAGATAGTCACAACACAATACCCCTCCTCCGCCACAGAAAACTCTGCACGGATTGTAATATCCTTTACTTGGATTGTGATACGTTGCGAATGAAAATCTATTGCCGTGACGCTTATATCTTCAATGAAATCAAGCGGCTGCAGAGCTACATACTTATATGCAGCCTCTTTTGCACACCACGCAATAGCCTCTCCGTAGAGGTGCACTCCCAGAAGTTGAGACTCCTTTGGGGAGATGTATCGTGACGATATTCGTGAAAAATTTCTATCTAGCAACTCCATATCCACAGCGCAGGGTTTGTCGCTAAGTGCCACTGCCACACGATCTTTGGTGTGCGATACGCTGATGTGAATATCCGCTCCTTTGATATATGGTGCTCCAGATGAGTGGTAGCACATCTGCACATCTGCTCCTACTCCTACTCCACAGAACTCCTCTCTCGAAAGAGATCGCCGCAGGTGCACTCGCCACGACAACCACTCTCGACGTCGACTCTGCGAAGTGTACCCCTCGGCAATGACCCTCTCTTGGGGTGTTGCCTCGGCATATAGCTCTTCGAGGGGAAGGATTCTTTCTATAATAAGGCGTTTAACCATTAAGCTGTTATTCGTGCGAAGGGGGCATCACCACACGGATCTTTTCGATACGTCGTCCACTCTCACCTCCCATAGTCTCTACCGTGAATTGTATACCATGCGTTGTGATGGAATCCCCCAATTTGGGGAGGGTGCGTTTAACTTCGAGGATCAAACCAGCGAGGGTCTCCGCATCGCCTTGAACATCTTGTAGAGCATCCTCTTCGAGCGAAAGAATCCTCTCGAAATCACCGATATGTGTCTTACCTTCAAATATATATGTTAGTTTATCGAGTCGAGTATACAACTTCTCATCATTGTCGCTTTCATCGGATATCTCGCCTACAATCTCCTCGATAATATCCTCCAACGACACCAAACCCAGAGTTGAGCCATACTCATCGACCACGATCGCAACATGCACTTTATTACTCTGGAACTCCCCTAATAGGTCGTTGATCTTTTTATGCTCTGGGACATAATATGGTTTACGCAGAAGCTGTTGCCACGCCACATCCTCCTGATTAACATAGGGCAGCAGATCCTTGACATATAGAATACCGCAGATATTATCCAAATTATCATCATATATCGGGATACGTGAATACCCCGACTCAATAATCATGCTCTTCACCTTCGAGTATGGTTCTGTTAACGAGAGAGTAATCATATCTACACGTGACCTCATAATCTCCTGAACTTCAGTATTTATAAAGTTCAATATCCCCGACAATATCCCCTTCTCCTCCTTTGTGGCACTTTGAGTCATATCCACAGCGTCGGCAAGGTCGTCGAGCGAAATTTCGTTGTGGTGCGATGCCCTCTGTCCCAATGTCGACCCCGCTTTCATAAGCAGAACCGATAGCGGATAGAATATTTTTCTGAATATAAGTAGAGGGCGAGCTGCAACACGAGCAAACCCCTGCGGAGATCTCTGAGCTAAAACCTTAGGTGCGATCTCTCCGAAGAGCAGCAGCAGGAAGGTTACCAGCACCATCTTGAAAAGAAACTCAAAACGCTCAAAGGAGAAGAGCGAATCTATAAGATTCGCTGCCATAATCGAGATGCAGATATTCACTAAGTTATTGACCACAAGGATAGTAGCCAACAGCAGATCAACATTCGAAAGCAACTCCAACACAGCACCATTGCGAGGAGTTTTATCCTCCTTAAACTCACGAATATCGTTATGGTTGAACGAAAAAAATGCAGCCTCTGCCCCCGACACCAAGGCGGAGATCAACAGCAATACAACTGTCGAAATAAGCAGCACGCTATCATCTGCCGTGAAACCATTAAATTCTATTCCTATATCTCCCACCTCCCTATCTCTAATCTAATTTGGGGAACAACAAATTGTCATCATCCCTTCTTTCAACTCTTCTCTCCTCTTTTATTGTCTCACGCTTCACCAATGATGCATCGACAATAAATTGAGCATTACGACTTTTATATGCTGGACGCTCCAACAGCTCATCAATATTTGCATATTTCGACATCCTCTCTCCCAAAATCACCTGTCTGTGGGGTTGATTCGCCATCGAAGGGGGAAGCACTTGCGGTTTATATGGATCCAAATCGCTTTTGGGCGGAGTGACTGGTTCTAATGGTGTTGGAATTGGCTCACGTCGAGTAGCACCTCCCGTTGTTTGACCTAATTGTTTCTCCACACCTTTTTTTACTGTGTCTGGGGCATCTTCATTTTCCAAACCTGTAGCCACCAACACCAACTCTATAGATTTACCCAAAGATGGTTTCTCACTTGTTCCCCAAATGATATTAGCATTGATCGGCTCTCCCGTTGTCGGATCATTTGTTGCGGCATGTGCTTGGATATAACGCATAACCTCCGTCACCTCATCCATCGCCAATTCATCCGCATCTGCAACCGAGAAGTTTAGCAAGATATTCTTTGCACCCACAATACGATTATTATCCAAAAGCGGCGAGCTAAGAGCCTTCTCGGCAACAATTTGCGCACGATTATCTCCCTCTGCGCACTCCACACTCATGAGCGCACGACCGCTGCCTCTCATCACCTTGCAGACATCCGCAAAGTCAACATTTACCAAATCACTCTCCACCGTAATAATCTCTGCAATACCCTTCGCTGCAGAGCAAAGAATATCATCCGCTTTGCTAAATGCACTCTTCAACGATAAGCGACCATACAACTCCAATATATTTTCGTTGTTGAGAATAAGCAGAGAGTCGATATTCTCACGCAACTCCTCAATTCCCTTCATCGCCTGGTTGTACCGAGTATTTCCCTCCACAATAAGTGGCGAAGTTACGATTCCGACTGTCAACACCCCCATCTCTTTTGCTAAACGTGCCAACACGGGTGACGCTCCTGTACCTGTTCCTCCACCCATTCCTGCGGTGATAAACAACATGCGTGTATTGAGCGACTCCAATTTCTGACGCACCTCCTCCAATGACTCTACCGCAGCTCTACGACCCTCCTCGGGATCATTTCCTGCACCTAAACCTTCACGTCCCAGACGTAATTTATACTCGATCGGACTCTTGT
>JAWXSU010000175.1:0-3420 GCA_044434245.1 Rikenellaceae bacterium
TTTCTGACAAGTTGCTCCCCAGCAGAGCTTGTTTCCTCTTCAGCTTTACTATGCAAAAATACGATAATTTTCAATGCGAAAACCAACCATTTTTGACCACATTACTAATATAAAAACTCAGGTTAATAAACTACAACATTGTCGAAATAATTGCCCATTATCGTCTCCGCCATGGTGAGATCTTCTGCCGTACACTCCTTCGTATCGTGAAGTTTATACTCCATGCCCAGAGCCTCATATTTGTGAATTCCTAAACGATGATATGGCAATATCTCCACCTGCTTTATCATCTTATAACCCTTCAATGTTTCACCCAATCTCTCCATATCCTCTTGCGCATTGCTTATGCCTGGTACCAAAACATACCTCAGATAGAAGGGTCGAGAGTGCTCTTCTAACCACTCTGCAGTACGGAGGGTCTGTTCATTGGAGTGTTTCGTCAAATCTTGATGTTTAGCAGGAGCAATCTGTTTCACATCGAGCAATACAAGATCTACCAACCCCAACAGCGTCTCAACATCACTATTCCACACCGAACCATTGGTGTCGATACACGTATGAATTCCCGCCGCTTGAAACCTCTCAATTAAAGGAATCAACCCTTTGGCTTGAATTGTAGGCTCCCCACCCGAAAATGTCACTCCACCTCGTCGACCGAAATATGGTTTTGAGTCGTGCACCATACGAAATATCTCGTTATCGTGAATCTCCTCCCCTCCCTGCATCGAGATGGTATCTGGGTTTGCACAATAGAGACATTTGAAGTTACACCCCTGTAAAAAGATGACGAACCGTAAGCCCGGTCCGTCAACTGTTCCCATAGATTCATAAGAATGAACTCTAAGCATAATCTTACATTGTTTGGTGGAAGCTACGGCTTATAACCTCCAACTGATGCTCTCGGCTGAGTTTCACGAAGTTAACCGCATAACCCGACACACGGATTGTAAGCTGCGGATACAACTCTGGGTGGATCATCGCATCCTCCAACATCTCACGATTTAGAACATTCACATTGAGGTGGTGTGCACCCTTTGTGAAGTATCCATCCATCATCGACACCAAATTCTCGACACGATCCTCCTCTGTGCGACCAAGTGACTTAGGCACGATAGAGAATGTATTAGAGATTCCATCCTGCGAGTCACGATAACGCAACTTAGCCACCGATGTAAGTGATGCAATAGCACCGCTCTTATCACGTCCATGCATTGGGTTAGCTCCTGGAGCAAACGCCTCACCGCTCTTACGTCCATCTGGTGTAGCACCTGTCTTTTTACCATACATCACATTTGATGTGATCGTTAGCAACGACAATGTAGGTTGTGCATTCTTATAAATGTGTAACTTCTTAAGCTCCTCGCTGAAGAAATATACCAAGTCAACACCCAAGTGGTCAACACGATCGTCATTATTTCCAAAGCATGGGAAATCACCATCAATATCGAAACCTGTAGTTAGCCCCTGCTCATTACGTATTGCCGTAACCTTTGCATTTTGTATTGCCGACAAAGAGTCGATAGCGATCGAAAGTCCCGCAACACCATACGCCAAGTTGATCGAAGGATCAGTGTCTATAAGTGCCATCTGCGACTTCTCGTAGTAGTACTTATCGTGCATGAAGTGGATGATATTCATAGAGTCATTATACACACGAGCAACCTCTACCAACACCTTCTTATAGTTACGCATAACCTCCTCGTAAACAAGAACATCACTAGACATCTCAGGGATTCCCTTAACCATCAAAGTTCCTGTAAACTCACAACGTCCACCATTTATAGCGAGCAACAACGCCTTTGCGAGGTTGGTACGAGCACCAAAGAATTGGATTTGGCGACCTATCTCTTGATACGACACACAACATGCAATTCCATAATCATCCGAACGACGCACCTCACGCATCAACTCATCATTCTCATACTGCACAGAGCTTGTATCTGCTGACACCTTTGCACAGAACTCCTTGAATCCCTCTGGTAGACGAGGACTCCAAAGAACTGTCATGTTTGGCTCAGGTGAAGGACCTAAGTTATAAAGTGTTTGAAGGAAACGGAATGAACTCTTTGTAACCTTCGTACGACCATCATTAAAGCGACCTCCGATAGACTCAGTAACCCATGTTGGATCACCGGCAAAAATATCGTTGTATGCTTGCATACGAAGGTGGCGAACCATTCTTAGTTTCATCACAAATTGGTCGATCAACTCTTGAGCAAACTCCTCGGTGATGTGACCCATCGCCAAGTCATACTCGATATATATATCAAGGAATGAAGATACATTACCAAGCGACATTGCAGCACCATCTTGCTCCTTAACAGCCGCCAAGTAAGCGATATACACCCACTGCACAGCCTCTTGAGCCGTAACTGCAGGGCGTGATACATCATATCCATAAATCTCACCCAATCTCTTCAACTCGCCGAGTGCCTTGATCTGCTCCGCAACCTCCTCACGAAGGCGAACACGAGCATCTGTCATTGGACCCAAAAGATTCTTCAAATCATTTTTCTTTGACTCTATAAGTCTATCCGTACCATACAAAGCCAAACGACGATAGTCACCAATCACACGACCACGTGCGTAATTGTCAGGTAGACCCGTCAAAAAACCAAGAGAACGGAATGTACGAATCTCATCCGTATATACATCAAACACACCCTCATTATGAGTCTTACGATAGTGAGTAAAGATATCTTTTACCTTCTCATCTACCTCGACACCATTCTCTTTACAAGCACGTGCAACGACATTGATTCCGCCAAAAGGCTTGATTGCACGACGGAGCAACTCATCAGTTTGAAGACCAATGATCAACTCATCATCTTTAGAGATGTATCCAGCACCGTGAGAGGTTACTGTCGATATTGTTTTATTGTCGAAAGAGCGAACTCCTCCATTCAAACGCTCCTCTTCGAGAGCCTTAAGACATATATCCCAAAGGCGCAACGTGCGCTCTGTTGGCTTTGCAAGGAAAGACGCATCACCCATATATGGAGTGATGTTTGCGCTAACAAAATCAGCTACATTTACCTGGTCGCACCAGATACCTGCTTTGAACATATTATTTATCTGCATAGATATAAGTTTTTTAAATGGGTTATTTCCCACTACAAAGGAACGAATAATATTATAAATTTCAAACAAGTTATGGTATGAATTTTAACATTTCGTTAATACATTTTTCCTATAGCACTATAAGAATCTCAATACGTTGATATGATATCTAACAACTCTCCTCGTTTTGGGCGTCGATTGCTTTGTACTCTGAGGTTAGCTCCTTGAGTTTTTTGTTATGGAGGTCGAAGAATACTTTTATTTTGCTTAGCATTAGGTTGTTGGGATCTCGTTCGCATTGTGCTAGCAACTCTTTGTAGTAGTTTCTGAAATCTTTTGCTAGCTGCTCTATTAGTAGAC
>JAWXSU010000176.1:0-3414 GCA_044434245.1 Rikenellaceae bacterium
TCCTTCTCGGAAGTCATCACCGTTAATCTCGAACTTCAACTTTGCGAGCATTCCCGACTCATCGGCATACTTCTTCAATGTACGTGTTAGTGCACGTCTAAAACCTGTGAGGTGTGTACCTCCCTCAATGGTGTTGATATTGTTGACGTAGGTGTGTACATTCTCCGAATATGAGTTGTTGTATTGCATTGCCACCTCCACTGGTACTCCATTCTTCTCCGTGTCAATATATATAATCGACTCTACGATAGGCTCACCTCGTGTAGCGTCCAAATATTTCACGAACTCCTTGAGTCCCGACTCCGAGAAGAACTCCTCCGAAAGATCACCCTCACGACCCTCCTCTGGGCGTTTGTCTGTCAATGTGAGGTGGATACCTTTGTTCAAGAATGCGAGCTCACGCAGACGCTTTGCAAGGATATCGTATTTGTATATTGTTGTTTGTGTGAAGATCTCTCCATCGGGTTTGAATGTGATAGTTGTACCACGATCTTCGCACTCACCGACGATCTCGACCTCGGTTTGTGGAGCACCCTTGCTATATCTTTGGCGATAGATTTTACCATTTTTGTGAACCTCTGCGATGAGTAGGGTAGAGAGTGCATTCACACACGATACACCCACACCGTGCAGACCTCCCGACACTTTGTAGCTACCCTTGTCAAACTTACCTCCTGCGTGGAGCACCGTGAGCACAACCTCCAAAGCAGACTTCTTCTCCTTCTCGTGAAAATCTACAGGGATACCACGACCATTGTCGCTCACAGATATTGAATTATCTTCGTTGATTGTAACTTCGATATGGGTACAGTGCCCAGCTAAAGCCTCGTCTATAGAGTTGTCAACGACCTCATAAACAAGGTGGTGAAGACCCTTCTCGCCGGTGTCACCGATGTACATTGCTGGGCGTTTACGCACAGCCTCCAAACCCTCTAGGACTTGGATATTGGATGCCGAATATTCGCTATTTGGCTGAATTTCTTGATGTTCAGTATTCATATAATACACTTATGTAATGTGACTACAAATGTAATAAAAAGTTATGTAAAAAACAAAGTTTTACCCCTCTAAATTAGATAAATCAACCTCTTCAATTCCACCTTTCGAGAAGAAGATTGTACGTGCCGGATATTGTTCAATGAGTGCTGTGTTGTGAGTCGACATCACAACAGCACATCCACTCTGAGATATGGTTCTAAATATCGTCATAATACCCTCCGCTGTGATCGGATCTAGGTTGCCCGTAGGTTCATCGGCAAGGAGCAGTTTGGGCGAATTTAGTAGCGCACGTGCTATCACAAGACGTTGCTGCTCACCCCCCGACAACTCAAATGGCATTTTGTGGCTTTTGTGGCTAAGGTCAACCATCGTGAGCACCTCGTCGATGCGTTTGCGGATTGCCCCTTCGCTTTTCCACCCCGTAGCTTTGAGAACGTAGTGCAGGTTTAAGAAGATGTTGCGATCCGTGAGAAGTTGGAAATCTTGGAATACAATTCCCATGCGTCGTCGAAGATAGGGGATATCTTTGCGCTTAAGTCGTCGAAGGTTAAAACCAGTGACATAACCCTCGCCGACGAGCAGTTGCAACTCAGCGTAGAGTGTTTTGAGTAGTGAACTCTTGCCACTTCCAACACGTCCCATGAGGAATACAAACTCCCCACTTTTTACTTCGAGGTTGACATCCGAAAGGATAAGTTCACCCTCTCGTATTATCCTCTTAGGTGAGGTGTTGCCGAAGGGGTCGTGCGCATGGTATATTGATACGTTTTGTAGCTTTATTACGCTGTCGCTATTCATAGGTTTGAGGCGTGAAGTAATTTGTAACAAATGTACGAAAAAAGTTTGTTATTTTCTCCCATAGATCAAAAAAAAATATAAACAGATTCTTGGTATATTTACCGTAATGCCACTATATGCAACAAAGCCGGTAGATCATAATGTAACTCAAGATCATGTAGAATACAGACCATCCGAAGAATCTATAATCTACAATGGCAATGAGTATGTGGAATATCAACCTTTTGTGTGGGTAATGTTTGGTATTCCAAAATATCTATCCTTGATAAGGAGTTATTTTTCGCACAAAAATAAGATGGGACGGATTTTGGAAATCACAAATAAATGCACTATCTTTGTAGTTCAATTCTAAAATATTTTGCGTTGAGAAACGGGGATGACCGGTTTTGACAGCAGGATGAGGTTGATTGTAAGCACGTAGAGCATTGTGTGGTGGCTCTTTAATCCTAAGGCTCAAAATTTAATTGACAATAATACTGTCGCACTTGCTGCCTAATTTTCCAGGAAAATTAGCTTAATCGCTGAGGTCAAGGCTACTTCGGCGACAAGTATCCCGACTCGATGGTTCCGCTCTTTAATCATCGGTCATACGGGGTATCATCCATTTAGAGATAGTGTGTTGGAATGTCTCTACCAATATGCGAAATACAAGGGACTGGGGCTTTTGTTCGGTCGTTGACTACCATGCAAAAGCAGAAGGATCCAAAGCCAACTAAACGTGTAGAAAGCTCTCGGGCTCCTTGTTTGGACGCGGGTTCGACTCCCGCCATCTCCACTACTACTAAGAAAGAGTAATTCATTTTACTCTTTCTTAGTTACTAATTGATTGATTTTAATTTACTTAGCTTTATTTCATTTGTACGCTAAATGGAGTAGCTTATAAAATCAAATGTTGAAATAGCCTTGTTTAGTTCTTTTTTGTGCTGAATTTGTGCTATCTCAAAATATCATTAAGCGTTTGCCTAAAACCTTATAAATCATGGCAAACATTAATCTTTCTTATCAATTTAAGGACGGTGCATTTAAATTGTGTGCAACCGTCAAAGGAACATCTCAAAGGCACTACAAAACAACAGAGGGACTTATTAACCCCAATTTTGAGCACTGGAATCAAAAGGATCAACTATTCCATGATGCCACCAATGATGCTATCCACAACAATAAAGTGTTGTTGGATATGAAGAAATTGTATCAGTATTACATTGACTCATTTAATCCTACCAATGGTAAAGAATTGTTTGGACTTCACGATGTAGCGTGTCAAATAGAGGCTAAAAAGGCTCTAACGTTCGGTGACTACCTCAGAAAAATGATTGAAAACATGAGGAGTGAGAGTAACAAAAAGCCATCTAAGCACTACCAGAACTTTATTGCCTTGCTCCACAAACTCGAAAAAGAGGGTAACATTATTAATGTAGCGTTGTCTGAGATCAACAACAAACACTTTATCGCATTTGGTCAATACATTTTATCACTATCAGATAAGGATGGACGCAATAATTTCAAAGAGGTTATGTCGAGATTCAAAACAGTTCATAATAGAGCGTTTGAACATGAGTTAAATGACAATGTATTGCGCTACAAGTACAAGTACAGACATATCGCCAAAGGGAATAT
>JAWXSU010000177.1:0-3358 GCA_044434245.1 Rikenellaceae bacterium
ATGATTACTAAGATGCCGATACGTTTGGCGACGCTATCTCAACTTTCACTGCATAATGCACAATCGTTCTGGGATATTGGCTTTTGTACAGGGTCGGTATCAATAGAGGCAAAGTTGCAATTCCCTCATCTTAAAATCGAGGCTTTCGAGATTCGTGAAGGGTGCGACAAGATTATTGAGTCAAACATGCGTAAATTTGGTACGCCTGGCATCAACTACACGATAGGAGATTTCACGCAGATTGATCTTCAACGCTCCAATAGGCTCAACCCTGATTGTCTATTTATCGGTGGTCATGGGGGTAAATTAGATGATATCGTAGGAAGAGTAACACCTCTATTGCCATGTGGTGGAGTGGTGGTTTTCAACTCTGTATCGCAACAGAGTTACGATAAATTTATGAGAGTTACAAAAAAATGGAACCTGAGAGTTGAAAATGAAATCTCGATGAAGGTTGACCACTACAACACAATAACTATAATTAAAGCTGTAAAATAACCAATGTCAAAATATGCAATTATAATCACATCGCACTCGTCGCTTAGTATGGCGAAAACCATCTCGACGGAGATAGATGATGCACCAATCATCTCTCGAACACAGAGTGAGGGGGTGACATATGTGGACTCTCTTTCGGGGTGGACGAGGGAGAATTTCTCAAACTATGAGGCTCTCATATTCATTGGAGCCATTGGGATTGCAGTTCGCTGCATCGCCCCTGTTGTTGAGTCTAAGTTGAGTGACCCTGCTGTTATCAATGTTGACTCCGAGGGTAGCTATGTTGTATCACTTTTGTCGGGACATATCAGAGGGGCAAATAGTCTTACCCAGATGGTTGCCCACACCATTGGTGCACAACCTGTCATCTCGACACGTAGCGATTGTAAATCTACGTGGGCATTGGATACTTTAGCTAGCGAGTGGGGGTGGAAAGTATCATACGCTACATCATCACTGAACAGAGCTATTGCCACATTTGTTAACGATCGCCCTGTTGCACTTTTGCTCGATTGCAAAGATCGAGGTACAGAGTACATGGAGCGTACGAAACCCGAAAATGTAACGATATTCTACAACTTCGAAGATATAGATCAATCGAAATTTGAGTTGATAGTGGCAGTTACACCTCGAATTTACAAAGAGTGTGCAACAGATATCCTATATTTCCATCCCCAAATCCTCCACCTTGGTGTTGGATGTCGTAGAGGGTGCGCAGTCGAAGGGGTAGCACAGCAGATCGAGAAACATTTAACAGACAACAATATATCCCCAAAATCTATAAAATCTATCGCTACGATTGAACTCAAACGTGATGAACCTTTGATGGAGGCGTTGCAGCAATATTTTGCAACACAAAACATAAATATCTTCACGAGCGAAACCCTTTCGGAGGTAGATGTCGCAAACCCTTCTCGAAAGGTCGAAGAGGTGACAGGCGTTGCAGGGGTCTCGGAGTCGGCAGCGATAAAAAGTGCATCGATGGGAGCTCTCCTTATCGAAAAGCAGAAGGGGGGGACAACACCCTCAGCCAATGATTTCACATTCGCAGTAGCTATCGAACTAAACTCTCTGCGTGGTGGACATATCGAAATTGTAGGGGCAGGACCTGGAGATCCTGATTTGGTGTCGGTGCGTGGTCGTGAGATGTTACAGAGAGCAGATTTGATCCTCTATGCTGGTAGCCTTGTACCAATAGAGTTGACTCATTGTGCAAAAGATGGGGCAGTGGTTCGTAGCTCAGCGTCGATGAACCTAGAGGAGCAGTTTGTAATAATGAAGGAGTTCTATGATCGTGGACTCTTCGTAGTTCGCCTCCATACGGGAGACCCCTGTATTTATGGTGCAATTCAGGAGCAAATGGCGTTCTTCGATGAGTATAATATGTCGTATCACATAACCCCCGGTATTTCATCTTTCCAAGCAGCAGCGGCAGCTCTACGATCACAATTTACTATACCCGACAGGGTGCAGACTATAATTCTAACCCGAGGCGAGGGACGTACTGCGATGCCCGAGAAGGAGAAATTACACCTTCTGGCTCGATCTCAAAGCACAATGTGTATATTTTTGAGTGCTTCGATTGTGGATCAAGTTCAAGCGGAACTTCTGGAGCACTATGCTCCAACAACCCCCGTTGCGGCATGTTACAAACTTACGTGGCGTGACGAGAAGATATTTCGAGGAGAGCTACAAAACCTTTCTCATATTGTAAAGAGTAACAACCTAACACTCACAACTATGATCGTGGTGGGTGAAGCAATAGATAATCGTGAGGGGTTATCGAAATTATATGATGATAAATTTAAACACCTATTTAGAAAATAGTTTCACACAATGAAAAAATTTAATATCACATCACCCAATGAGGCGATAAAATTAGAGTTGCAAGATAAGATCGACAACCTAACAAAGCCCAAAGGGTCATTGGGAACTCTCGAAGAGTTAGCTCTGCAAATCGGATATATACAGCAGAGTTTGTCACCCACGCTTATCAAACCACATCATGTTGTCTTTGCTGCGGATCATGGTATTGTAGATGAGAATATTAGTGCCTCACCAAAGGAGGTTACTCGACAAATGGTATATAACTTTTTGGAGGGGGGTGCAGGTATTAACTTCTTGGCTCGACAGCACAATTTCGACCTTAAAATTGTCGATTCTGGTGTTGATTATGATTTCGGGGAGGAGTGTTCGGATGTTATAGATATGAAAATTCGCCGAGGAACACGCAACTATCTTCACAAGTCGGCAATGACTCACGAGGAGTGTGATAACTCTATTGCGTGTGGTGCTAAGGCTACAGATCTCTGTGCCGAGAGTGGATGTAATGTGATTAGTTTTGGTGAGATGGGAATAACAAACACCTCGTCATCAGCGGTGTGGATGAGTCTACTGTGCGACATTCCTCTTTGTGAGTGTGTCGGTGCAGGAAGTGACAACACGGGTAAAATCGTTGCTCACAAATACTCGGTGCTAAGTCGTGCTATCGAAAACTACGAGGGAGATAGATCCGCCGAAGATATTATGAGGTATTTTGGTGGTTACGAAATGGTTATGGCTGTAGGTGCTATGCTTAGAGCCGCAGAATTGGGTTTAGTTATCATAATTGATGGCTTTATTATGACAGCTTGCGCATTGATGGCATCGAAGTTATACCCTTCGTTTTTAGAGTACGCTATATTTGGACATTGCGGAGACGAAGTGGGGCACAAACTTCTTCTGGATCAGATGGATGCAAAACCAATACTTCACCTTGGACTTCGCTTAGGAGAGGGCACAGGTGCGATTTGTGCATATCCAATCATCGAGTCTGCCGTAAGAATGATCTGCGAAATGAGCTCTTTTCAAAAGGTAGCGG
>JAWXSU010000178.1:0-3294 GCA_044434245.1 Rikenellaceae bacterium
AACGTATGCACAAACGAAATGAGTCGGGACCTGCAACAATATCCACAGCATCTTCGCCCTTCAATAATTGCTCTTTGAGTCGCTCTGCCATGCATCCAATAATTCCTATGATGAGTGATTTTTTTGCTCTTCGTAGTCGGCGCATCTCAACCAAACGCCCCCAGATTCTCTGCTCGGCATTGTCTCGAATAGAACATGTGTTGACTAGAATAACATCTGCATCCTCAATTTTGGAAGTGTATGTGTATCCTTCAGCTTGAAGTATCGAGACAACAATTTCGCTATCTCCCGAATTCATTTGACACCCGTAGGTCTCTATAAAAAGTCGTTTGCCCTCACCCGTTGTGGGGCGCAATGTATTAATATTCATATATGGGTATTTCTCACCACAAAGGTAGATATTTTAATGCGAATAAGCAATCATTACCCAACATATTATCTACCTTCCAAAGGGAACGATTATAAAAAACTGCGTTATTTTTGTGCTGTTTTCCAATTTTTTTATCTATATTTGTACTATTAAATCAATTTTAAGGATTATATGATTGTAACCTATTTGTTATCTATATTGCTCTTAATCATTGCATATTTGTTGGGGTCAATACCCAATGCAGTGTGGATTGGCAAGAGATATTATGGCGTTGATGTTCGTGAACATGGTAGCAAAAATGCTGGATCAACCAATGTTCTTAGAGTGCTTGGACATAGAGCAGCACTACCCGTTTTTGCACTCGATATACTCAAAGGATTTGTCGCTGTGGTGCTAGTTGACCTATTGAAACATATCCCCGATGTGACAAATGTATGGGTGATAAATTTAGGTATTATCACAGTGTTCGCTGTGGTGCTAGGGCATATATTCCCAATCTTTGCTGGTTTCAAAGGTGGCAAGGGTGTTGCGACATTGGTAGGTGCAATCCTTGGCATCAACCCTCCTGTGGTTTTGCTTTGCTTAGGGGTGTGGTTAATAGTGTTTATCATATTTCACTACGTGTCACTATCTTCGATGATTGCAGGTGGATGTCTTCCGATATTCACTATTCTATCGCCCACAGCGAGCGAATCTATACCATTTGTAATATTCACTGTCGTGATCGCTATATTATTAGTGTGGACTCATCGTAAAAATATCGAGCGTCTCAGAGATGGTGATGAATCCAAAATATATCTGTTCAAAAAAAGAGCACCCAAAGAGTAACCCATTTTTTTACATACATAGTCTTACACGACTATATGTTAAAATTTCATAATAACCTAAACTTCAATATTATGTTAAAGGAAAATTTAATTAAAATCTACGAAGAAAATTTTCGTGCTAATAGCAACCTTCCAGCCCTAAGCGACTACTTTAAATCCGACAAATTCACATATATAGAGATGGCTAGAGAGATAGCCAAGCTGCATATGCTTTTCGACGAGATGGGAATTAACCGAGGTGACAAAATCGCACTTGTTGGTAGAAACAACCCTCGTTGGTGCATATCGTATCTCGCAACTATCACATACGGAGCTGTAATAGTTCCTATACTTCAAGATTTCAACCCTAACGATATAATTCATATTATCAACCACTCCGAAAGCCGCATGTTATTCCTGGGTGATAATTTCTGGGACGGAATAGAGGAGAATAGAATCCCAACTATCGAGGTTGCAATTTCGCTTACTGATTTCAACGTAATATATGAAAGCGGAGATAAAAACTACACGGAGTTTCAACGTACAGCCGATTCTAAGATCAACGAAAAGTATAATAACAGTTTCAGCGCAACAGACATATCATACCCAGAAATTCCAAACGATGCACCATGTCTTTTGAACTACACATCGGGAACAACGGGATCAAGCAAGGGGGTTCTGCTTACGATTAACAACCTCACGGGTAATGTTATTGCCGTGTGGGACTATGTGGATAAATCAACAGGGAAATTATTTTTCATGCGCGAGGGTCGCTCATTGTCGTTCCTACCCCTAGCTCACGCTTATGGATGTACATTCGACTTTTTGGCTCAGTTGGCTGTTGGAGCGCATATCACGCTCTTGGGTCGAATGCCAACTCCAAAGATCTTAATGGAGGCGATGGCAAAGGTAAAGCCTACGCTAATATGCTGTGTTCCAATGGTACTAGAGAAAGTATACCGCAAACAAATTATGCCTCTTTTGGAGCAGAGTGCAATGAGTATTGCGATGAAGATTCCATTACTAAACAACGCTATCTATACCGTAATCAAAGGCAAACTACTCGATGCTTTTGGTGGAGAAGTGGCACTATTTATTGTTGGAGGTGCAGCAATGAACCAAGAGACGGAGGCGTTTTTATTAAAGATTGGATTCCCTCTAACGGTTGGATATGGAATGACGGAGTGTGCCCCACTAATTAGTTTCTCACCAAATGATGAATTCAAACCGGGTTCGTGCGGAAAGGTTATCACCAAAAATCTAGAAGTGAAGATTATGTCTTCCGATCCACAAAACAAGCCGGGTGAAATCCTTGTTCGTGGAGAGCATGTTATGGTTGAGTATTATAAGAATAAAGAGGCTACAGATGCAGTTCTCGATGAGGATGGCTGGTTGCATACGGGTGATTTAGGTGTTATTGATCTTGATGACACTTTATATATCAAGGGTCGTTGCAAAACAATGATCCTCAGCGGAAGTGGTCAAAATATATTCCCCGAGCAGATTGAAGATAAACTAAACAACATGTATTTGGTGGGTGAGTCCCTAATCATTGATAATGGTGGAAGGTTAGCAGCTCTTGTTGTTCCGGATTACGAATTGGCACAAAATAATGGGGTCTCGAATGAGGAGCTAAAGGCTGTTATGGAGAATAATCTCAAAGAGTTGAACACACTCGTTGCAAACTTCGAGAAGGTTGGATCTATCACAATATACCCTACAGAGTTTGAAAAGACACCAAAGAAGAGTATCAAGCGTTATTTGTACGACACTACCCTACTAACAACTCTGAAGTAACGGATGCAAAAGATTGGAGTAATTGTTGCGATGAGCAAAGAGTTGGAGATTGTAACATCGCAAATGTCGCAGTGTCAAAAACATATCTTCCCCGGAGGCGAATTTACCGAGGGGATAATCGCCGGACGAGAGATTGTTGTGGCACAAAGTGGAATTGGAAAGGTTTGCTCAGCGGTGTGTGCGATGGAGATGATCTCGAAATTTGCACCTATGTGTATTATCAATAGCGGAGTTGCAGGAGGTTTGGATCGTTCGCTACGTGTGATGGATGTTGTGGTGGGTCGAGAGTCGCTATACAACGACACATGGTGTGGTGATGGT
>JAWXSU010000179.1:0-3234 GCA_044434245.1 Rikenellaceae bacterium
TTTATATCACCACGGATGTGCTTACTCGACATCACGATATATGCACCTCCATAAGCCTTACGCAAAGTTACTGTTACCTTAGGTACTGTAGCCTCACAATAAGCAAACAACAACTTAGCACCGTGAGTGATAACACCACCATACTCTTGAGTTGTTCCGGGCAAGAATCCAGGAACATCAACAAGTGTTACCAATGGAATATTGAACGCATCGCAGAAGCGGATAAAGCGTGCTGCTTTACGGCTAGCGTTGCTATCGAGTACTCCCGCCATGAACTTTGGTTGATTAGCAATGATACCCACACTTTGACCATTAAAACGAGCAAAACATGTGATGATATTCTTAGCAAATCCTGCCGCAGACTCCAAATACTCACCATTGTCGACGATTGCAGAGATAACCTCCGTCATATCATATGGTTTGTTTGGATTGTCGGGGATGATCTCGTTGAGTGAATCCTCCAAACGTGTGATTTTATCGTCACAAGCCGTAAGTGGAGCATCCTCCATATTGTTTTGTGGAATATATGACAACAAGTTGCGGATAAGCAAGATACCCTCATCCTCGGTATCTACAGCGAACTGTGCAACTCCCGAACGTGTAGTGTGCATCTGCGCACCTCCCAACTGCTCTTGAGTCACATCCTCACCCGTCACTGTCTTTACAACCTTAGGACCTGTAAGGAACATATTTGATGTCAACTTCTTCATGATGATGAAGTCCGTAAGAGCTGGTGAGTATACCGCACCTCCCGCACAAGGACCAAAGATTGCTGAGATTTGTGGGATCACACCCGACGACATCACATTACGTTGGAAGATATTTGCATATCCTGCAAGTGCATTGACACCCTCTTGGATACGAGCACCTCCCGAATCGTTGATACCGATACATGGCGCACCATTACGAAGTGCCATATCTTGCACTTTGCAGATCTTCTCCGCCATAGAGATCGACAAAGAACCTGCTGTAACAGTAAAATCTTGTGCAAAAACATACACCAAACGACCCTCGATAGTTCCGTAACCTGTAACTACACCATCACCAAATGTGTGGCTTTTGTCCATTCCGAAGTCTGTACAACGGTGAGTAACGAACATATCGAACTCCTCGAATGATCCTTCGTCGAGTAGCATATCTATTCTCTCACGTGCTGTGTACTTACCCTTGGCGTGTTGTGCATCAATACGTTTTTGACCACCACCCATGCGAGCAGTTTCACGGTTCTCAACGAGTACCTTGATCTTTTTTTGAATTTCGCTCATAGCTATTTTTTGTAAATAATTCCTTAAATTGAAATTTTAAAAATTGAATAACAAGATGAGTTTTGGAGCATCGTGAACATTTTTAACCGTAGCGCACTAAAAGTACGTGTGAATTAAAAAGATTTAGGGATGTATCAAAAATCGCTTGTTAGTCGGTTTTTACTTCTTCTCGCACAACTCGGTTAAAATTCCTTGTGTTGACTTTGGGTGCAAAAATGCAATAGTCATACCCTCAGCTCCCTTGCGAGGTGTTTTGTCGATAAGACGGATTCCTTGAGCCTCTGCATCTGCCATTTGCTCCTCGATCCCCTCACACGCTAGTGCCATGTGGTGGATTCCGATACCCTTGTTTGCGATGTACTTCGCGATTGTTGAATCCTCTGATGTTGGCTCCAATAGTTCAATCTTTGTTTGTCCCAACATGAAAAATGCAGTACGTACCTTTTGGTCTGCAACCTCCTCTACAGCGTAGCACTTAAGACCCAATACATTCTCCCAATATGGGACTGACTCCTCTAGGCTGTTCACAGCAATTCCGAGGTGCTCGATATGAGATACTTTCATAATTTGTTTTGTTTATATTATTAGTAAGTTAACTCTTTTTGCACAATAACTTATAGCGAGCAAAGGTATATATTAATTTTATTTAACCAAAATTTATTTCGATTATTTAACCCATTTTTTCACATTTTTTGCTACCTTCGCACATATATAATAAACAAAATGAATAGTTATGGCATTCTCAAAAATAGAACACTTCGAACGTGACTGGGTTGACACTCACCACGATTCAGCTCTCAAAGTCGCTGAAGGGGTTAACGATCAACCGATTGTTAATCCTCACTTTGTGAAAAGACAACGTAAAGTACGATCTACTCAAGAGTATATAGATGGCATATTGGCTGGAAATATCACAATACTTTCTCAAGCTATAACCCTCGTCGAGAGTGCCAACGCCGATCACTATGCTCAAGCCCAAGAGATTATCGAGGGGTGTCTACCCCACTCTGGAAATTCCGTTAGGATTGGTATAACGGGGGTACCGGGTGCTGGAAAATCATCATTCATCGAGGCGATTGGTGGCATGGTGACATCCATGCGACACAAACTCGCCGTACTTGCCATAGACCCTAGCTCCGAAAGAAGTGGTGGATCAATCCTTGGTGACAAAACTCGTATGGAGTCAATTTCGGCTAATGCTGATGTCTTTATTCGCCCCTCACCCTCAGCAGGTTCTCTGGGAGGTGTGGCTCGCAAAAGTCGTGAAACAATTATTTTGTGCGAAGCTGCTGGGTTTGATGTGATACTCATCGAAACGGTTGGTGTGGGACAATCCGAAACTACGGTACACTCAATGGTCGATATGTTTATGATGCTACAAATTTCGGGTGCTGGAGATGAATTGCAAGGCATAAAACGAGGCATTATGGAGATGGCAGATATGATGGTAATCACCAAAGCCGATGGCGAAAATGTGATGAAAGCAAACCTTGCCAAAACACAATATCAGGGAGCTCTACACCTATTTCCTATGCCCGAGTCTGACCATCGTCCAGAGGTGTACACATGCTCGTCTCTCGAAAAAACAGGGCTCGAAGAGGTGTGGAAGGGTGTCGAAGAGTACATCGAACATACGAAGGGAAATGGTTACTTCCTACACAATCGTCAACGACAACTCAAATATTGGATGTATGAGAGTATAAACGAGACCCTGCGCAATAGTTTCTACAATAGCTCCGCTGTCGAGAGTTCAATCCTCGACTACGAAAAACGAGTTCTTGAATCTAAAATCAGCTCTTTTGTTGCAGCAAAGGAGTTGCTAGATCTATATTTTTCGCAGAGATAATTTAATAAGTAGTGAAAAACAATTATTGCCATATTTTTAATAGCACTCTTGGAGCGATATTTTTCACTATTAAATCTCAATGTAGAACCACTATATTTTCAATTCAATAGCAAAAAATCTCAT
>JAWXSU010000180.1:0-3175 GCA_044434245.1 Rikenellaceae bacterium
GCGATATTTTTAACTTTTAAATCTCAATGTAGAACCACTATATTTTCAATTCAACAGCAAAAAATCTCATCACCAATAGCACTCTTAAAAACACACCAATAATTATTTTGCACTACTTACTCCAAAACGTGAGCATTAATTTTGAGAACTTTTTTTGCGTATTGTGGCATATATTTCACCTCGACGCCAGAGTTTCGCATGTTGTATGCCCCTTCGCATGTAACGAAGTGGCTAGGTTCGTATAGTGCGAATACGGCACGTTTAAACCCGTTTTCGATAATGAGTTGTGAGCAGCTCACCGGTTCGCTACGTCTTTCGGAGCAAGGCTCCATAGATGCGTATATTGTTGCGCCACGCAGATCTGCACCAGCCTCTTTAGCTTTAAATATTGCAGCCTGTTCGGCGTGGTGTGTGGGTGCAGTTTCGAGGGTGTATCCATCGAAAATTTCACCATTCTCGGTGATTATTACCGCTCCGACACGATAGCAACTAGGGGATGGTTGAGCGTGTCGGCTCACGGCAATGGCAAGTTCCATATACTCTTCGTCCCGAAGTTCGTCGTCGTCGCTGACGTCGTATGTTTGAACATCCATGCCGCCCAAGTTTTCGCACATTCCGGGAGCTGAGAGAATCCAATCTGGAGCTGTGAATTTGGGTGCTGTGGGGTCATTTACGACGATATTGCGATTGCGTGCCACACGAAGTTTGTCGACGATGCCTTGATCCATAAAGAGGGTGTGTATTTTAGCTCCACCCTCGACATATATCTCGACGAGTCCCATTTTTTCGAGGGTTGTGACAACATGCGCAGCGTCGATGTATGGAGTGACAATAACCTCAGCATTAGTTAGTTCGGGGCGTTCGATATTCGAAAATATGATAATTCGCCCCTCCCCTTCGCTGAAAATTCTTAACAACGGAGATATCTCGGAGTTACTGCTGATGATAACACGTGCAGGCTCTGCGGCTCTATTTTTGGATTTTCGCCACTCGATAAGTTCCGGGCGTTTGAGTCGAAGTGTTGGGTTGTCACGGCGGAGGGTCTCGGCACCGATTACGATAGCATCACTTTGAGCTCTAAGTAGATACACCTCTTCCCAATCTTCTGGGGTTGAAAGCACAAGGCGGTTTGGGGTCATATCGTCGATATATCCATCTCGGGATGTTGCGACGGAGAGTGTTACGCTCATCTATGTTTTGTTTTTGTTCTGTTATATATAGTAGGAGTGCAAAATCGTTGTCTTTAGCCTCCATTGCAAAGTTAGCACAAAAATAAGTATTTGGCACATAACTTGCAGAAATATTCACCAAATGAAACAGATAAAAAACAAAGATATAACACAATTATTAAAAACAGCAATTTATGAAAAGAATTAAACTATTGGTAGCCATGCTCTTGATCTGTACAACAGCAATGGCGCAACGATCAAAAGATCGAGATGCGACAATCTACGTGATGACAACATCGGACGCAGAGCAGGTGTATGAGTTCGAGAGCCCTGAAGATTTGAAACGCCACATGCGTGAGCGCAAGGAGTGTAAGGAGATGGTTATGAAGTGCGTTGCCGACGACCACAAAGATTGCCAAGATCAAGGCTTTCAATCTGCGATGCCACCACTATTGGTGTTGGCGCAGAAGGATAATAAATACTCATTTTCGGTTGGTGGATTTATAAATTTGCGAACTAGCTACGATTTCAATGGAATTGTCGACGATCTCGATTTTGTGACTTCGGACATCCCCGTGCCAGGAGATTACGCTTCGAAACAGCAACTCATCATGGATGCATCGACTTCGAGGATATTTTTCAGTGGCGTGGTGCATACCAGAGCGTTGAAAACTGTAAATATATATGTAGATGCCGATATGCGAGGTGGGTCACAAGGTAGCTATATGCCACGAGTGCGACGAGGATATGTGTCGTTTTTGGGGCTTACGATGGGACGTGATGTCACAACTTTTTGTGATACTCACGCTGCACCCATAACCGTTGACTTCCAAGGTCCTAATGCCTATAACTTCAACTACGCTACAATGTTGCGCTATAGCCATACGTGTGCCAACGACCGCCTCACGGCCGCCATAGCGTTGGAGTACCCAAAAGTGAGCGGCACATACTCCGAGACATTTGAGAAGATCCCACAACGAGTTCCCGATATTCCACTTTATTTGCAATATAGTTTTGGCGAGAAGCGTAACCACCACTTGCGAGCATCGGGTGTAGTGCGAAATATGTACCTCTACAACTCTTCGACAGATGAGAATGAGTCGGTGTTTGGTTGGGGCGTGCAGTTGAGTGGTCAGATATCAATCGTTAGATGGGCGAAGATCTTTTTTAATGGAATATATGGTGAGGGAATCACACAATACATCCAAGATTTAACGGGGTCGGGGCTTGATTTCACTCCTAAACCAAACTCTTCGGTTGGTATTCAAGCAACACCGATGTATGCATGGCAAGCTGCTGCACAGATCAATTTCACTAAGAGAGTGTGGACATCGATGGGTTACTCGACGGTTAATGTAGATAGTAAAAATGGCGGTTACTACTCGGATGATGAGTACAAATGTGGACAGTATATATTTGGTAACCTCTTCTATAAGGTGACACCACGCATGCAGTTGGCTTGTGAGTATTTGTGGGGATCTCGCAAAAATGCGGATGATGCATACAATTATGCAAACCGTGCAAGTTTGATGGTTCAGTATAATTTTTAAGAATTGATTTGGAAATTTAAAAACTATTATCTAATTTTGTATAGATAAGGGTGGCTTATTGGTCACCCTTACTTGTGTAAACAGATTCTAAATAATAAAATATTTCCAAATGAAACAGAAGAAATTTATGTTGGAGGAGAATATGCTTCCAACAAGATGGTATAATGTTGTGGCGGATATGCCAACAAAACCTCTCCCTATGCTCCACCCCGGGACTAAAGAGCCTGTAGATCCAGCGATGATGGAGGCTTTGTTTGCTTCCGAGCTAGTAAAGCAGGAGTTCTCTACTGAGAGATATTTCGATATCCCAGAGGAGGTTCAAGATATCTATAAAATATGGCGTGGTACACCTCTTGTGCGTGCATACGCTTTGGAGCGTGCTCTCGATACTCCAGCGAAGATATTCTTCAAGAACGAGAGTGTGTCGCCAGCAGGTTCTCACAAACCAAACACGGC
>JAWXSU010000181.1:0-3157 GCA_044434245.1 Rikenellaceae bacterium
GCGTTGTTATAAAAAAGCAACCTCAATTAATAAAAATGGCAGTTCATTATATTTGTGAACTGCCATTTTTGTGTCAAAATGTCACTCTTTTTGTGATGGCACATAGTTTGTTGTGGAGAGTTACAAAAAAACTTATAATTATATTAATACTTAAACAATATGAAAAACGGAAAAATTGGGGTAACATCCGAAAACATCTTCCCTGTAATCAAAAAGTTCTTGTATTCAGATCATGAAATTTTCTTGCGTGAGCTGGTATCTAACGCAGTAGATGCAACACAGAAACTTCGCACATTGTCGTCGAGAGGCGAGGCTAAAGGTGAATTGGGCGATTTGACAATCAATATATCGCTCGATAAGGAGGCTAAGACTCTATCTATCACAGATCGAGGTATCGGAATGACAATCGACGAGGTGGATAAATATATCAACCAAATCGCATTCTCGGGTGCTGAGGAGTTTATGGAGAAGTACAAAGATCAAGCTATAATTGGTCATTTTGGACTTGGATTCTACTCTGCGTTTATGGTTTCCGACAAGGTTGAGATTTTCACACAATCGTTCAAAGAGGGGGCAAAATCTGTACACTGGAGTTGCACAGGTTCACCCGAGTACGACATGGAGGAGATGGAGGAGATCCGTGAGCGAGGAACAACGATTGTTATGCACCTTAGCGAAGATGCTCTTGAGTATGGCGAGGAGACGAAAATTGGAGAGCTACTCAAAAAATATTGTCGTTTCTTACCT
This sequence comes from Rikenellaceae bacterium, assembly GCA_044434245.1. Lineage (GTDB taxonomy): Bacteria > Bacteroidota > Bacteroidia > Bacteroidales > Rikenellaceae > Alistipes. The sequence goes on from JAWXSU010000181.1 coordinate 748, forward strand.
ATCCCTATTGCGTTTGGAATGGTCAAAGAGTGGAAAGATGGAGCATATGTAGACACAGACAAAATAAACATTATCAACAGTGTAGAGCCTCTATGGAGTCGCAAACCTTCGGAGATCACCGAAGAGCAATACAAGGAGTTTTATCGTGAATTGAACCCAACATTCGAGGATCCTCTATTCTCGATACACCTTAATATTGACTACCCTTTCAACCTCACAGGAATTCTATATTTCCCGAAGTTGAGCAATAATTTCGAGGTTAACAAAAATCGTATTCAGTTGTATTGCAACCAAGTCTATGTCACAGATCAAGTAGAGGGTATTGTTCCCGAGTACTTGACTCTATTGCAAGGTGTTATCGACTCTCCAGATATCCCACTTAATGTATCGAGAAGTTACCTTCAAAGTGATTCAAATGTAAAGAAAATTTCGAATTATATAACTCGAAAAGTTGCAGATCGTTTGTCCGAACTGTTCAATACAATGCGTCCCGATTACGAGAGCAAGTGGGATGACCTCAAAATATTTATCGAGTACGGAACACTCACCGACGAAAAGTTTGCAGATAAAGCTGAGGCTTTCACTCTGTTCAAAAACATCGAGGGCAAATACTTTACCAGCAGCGAGTTCATCGAGAAGATTAAGGGTGAACAAACCGATAAAGATGGTAATGTAATTGCACTATATGTCGATGATGCCACACAAAAGCACTCGTTTGTCGAGGCGGCAAAGTCAAAGGGTTATGATGTTCTTGTGATGGATGGACAACTCGACGCACACTATATTAATTGGTATGAATCTAAGCACCAAGATTGCAAATTCGTTCGTGTAGATAGCGATGTTGTCGACAAACTTATCGTGAAGGATACTCCGATGACTATGACACTAAGCGAATCGCAACAAGAGTTGCTACGCCCAGTATTTGAAAGTCAATTACCTGTGGATGATAAGATTATGTACAACATAACATTCGAAGCTATGAGTGCTGATTCTGCACCTATAGTTATTACACAAAACGAGTATATGCGACGCATGAAGGAGATGGCGGCAAATGGCGGAGGCGGAATGAGCCAATTCTATGGTCAGATGCCCGACAACTTCACCATTGCTGTGAATGGCAACCACCCCATCATCATTGACATTTTCACGAATGTAGAGGATACGTATGGTGATAAGCTCCGCACAACAACCCTTAAAATTGACGCTGCTGTAGCCGAGGAGCATCGTTTCGAAGAGGTTGTGAAGGGTAAAAAAGAGGAGGAACTAAGCGAGGAGGAGAAGACTATGCGCAAAGAACTCAGCGAAAAAGTTGTGACTCTTAGAGATCAGAGAGATAACAAACTTAAGGATATTGGTACACAAAATGAGATGGTTAAACAGATTATTGATCTAGCTCTATTATCGAATGGAATGCTTAAAGGCAAAAATCTAAGCGACTTTATTCAACGCAGCATTGCCCTACTAGGCTAGTCATCACCACGAAATATCTATTGGGGGAGGGAGCTAATTTATCCCCTATAGTTGTCACTTTTGATGTGTCATATCAGATTCTGAAAGTCAATTTCTACTCTGATATGGCACATTTTTTACGACTTAATGTTTGGAAGTAGAGTACATATTATATACTTTTGTTGCTATATATGACACTCTAACACACATCATGATGAGACGACTGATATTCATCACATTATACATTCTAACCTCTACGACCACTATTTTCGCCGAGACAAAAGGTTCTATTGCGCTCATTCAATCAACCTTTGTTTGGGGAGATGTAGAGGCAAATATGGCATCTTTCGAGAAAAAGATTCTTTCGATTAAAGAGTGCTCCTTGATTATACTACCCGAACTTTTCACGTCGGGATGTGATATGCAAAAACGAGAAAGAGAGTCTAAAATTGCAGCTAAGAGAGGTGTGGCATACAAATACACCGATATTGTAACGACAATGCAGCGTTGGGCTAAAGAGACAAATGCCGTAATTGTGGGATCAACAATATACGAAGAGAACAACCTCTTCTACAACCGCCTTCTTGCCGTATACCCTTCGGGTGAGTATCTTCACTACGACAAACATAACTGCTTTAAAATGGGAGGGTTCGCAGCTGGTACGGAGCATTTAGTCATCGAGATTGGAGGAGATCGTTTCGCAACATATATATGCTACGACCTGCGTTTCCCTGAGTGGTCTCGCAACGATAACAGATACGACACGGCAATATATATCGCCAACTGGCCAACATCACGTAGCGATGATTGGAGTACCCTACTACGTGAAAGAGCCATAGAAAATAGAGCACACGTGATAGGTGTGAACTGTGTGGGAACAGATCTTGGAGGCGTCACATATATGGGTGACAGCTCCATCTACGCTCCCGATGGATCTCTCGTTGCTGCATGCAAAAGCAAC
>JAWXSU010000182.1:0-3096 GCA_044434245.1 Rikenellaceae bacterium
ATCCAGCGAACTTGGAGGGTATCACATCTATCGAGAAGGTGCTGCCTGGCATCCCACAAGTTGCGGTGTTCGACACATCGTTCCATCAGACGATCCCACCAATGAACTACCTATACGCTATCCCTTATAAGTATTATGAGAAGTATCGTATTCGTAAATATGGATTCCACGGCACATCGCACAAATTTGTAGCGCAAAAGGCGGCAGAGTTGGCGGGTCTGGATTTCTACAACTCTAAGATCGTAACGTGCCACGTAGGAAATGGAGGTTCGGTAACGGCGATTTTGAATGGAAAATCGATCGATACATCTATGGGATTCTCTCCGTTGGATGGACTTGTGATGGGTACACGTAGTGGTAGCATGGATGTTAGTGCAGCGTTGTATATCGCCGAGAAGGAGGGTATGTCGTATGGAGAACTCACATCAATGCTCAACAAGGATTCTGGCGTGTGGGGTCTCACAGGTATTTCGAGCGACATGCGTGACATCGACGACGAGTATGACAAGGGCAACGAGATCGCAATTATCGCTAGAGATATGCACTACTCGCGTGTGAAGAGATTTGTGGCGCAATATGCCGCAGTGATGGGGGGATTGGATCTTATTGTATTTACAGGTGGCGTGGGTGAAAATTCACACAACCTCAAACGTGTGGTGAGCACAAATATGGAGTTTATGGGTGTTGAGGCGGATGTAGATCTTATCAACAAAGCTCGTAACGAAGATATCATCCTCTCTAAACCAACCTCTAGAGTTAAGATCGCTATGATCGAGACGGACGAGGAGATGGTGATCGCTACGGACACATACAATATCGTAAAATAACAGAACTAATAAATAACTAATAACTAAAATTAACATGATAAAGAGATTATCAGATATCGTCGATGCAGCGCGCAAAGGCGGTAAAAAGCGTTTGGCTGTAGCTTATGGTCAAGATTCGCACACTCTGGAGGCTGTATACGCAGCTTACAAAGAGGGTATTGTAGAGGCGACTCTTTTTGGTGACAAAAAGATCATCGAGAAGGTTTGCGAGGAGGAGGGAATTGACGTGAGCGTCTTCCAAATCATCGACGAGTCATCGGATGTTGCATGTGTACGCCGTGCTGTAGCATCGGTTGTTGCGGGAGATGCAGATGTGCTTATGAAGGGACTTGTCTCTACGGATAAGTATATGCGTGGAATCTTGAACAAAGATGCAGGAATGTTCCCTCCAAAGGGTGTGTTGAGCCACGTGACTATCGTTGAGATGCCAGCATATCACAAGTTGCTTACAATCTCAGATATCGCAGTTATTCCACTTCCAGACTTCAAGCAAAAGATGAAGTTGATTGGATATCTCGCAAACACAGCTAAATTGATCGGTATCGACAAACCAAAGATCGCTTGTATCGCACCTTCGGAGCAGGTATTGCCAGGTGTTATATCATCTGTCGAGAGTGCAATTTTGGCTAAAATGGCGGATCGTGGTCAGTTGGGTAAGGTAGAGGTTGATGGTCCATTGTCGTTGGATGTGGCTCTATACAAAGAGGTTGCAGAGCACAAGAAGGTGACTGGCTCATCTATCGCAGGAGACCCAGATTGTTTGTTGTTCCCTAACATCGAGTCAGCAAACGTATTCTTCAAGTCGGCAACTTATATCTGCAAGAGTGAGTTGGCAGCAATGGTTGTAGGTACAAAGGTTCCATGTGTGCTCACATCTCGTGGCGACACTAGCAAGAGCAAATTGTACTCTATAGCTCTAGCGTGCCTCGCTGCGAAGTAGAGAATATAGATTAAAGAGGGGGTGACTTAGAGGGGTCACCCTTTTTTGGTATGAAAAATATTAGGTTAAATTAGGGGGATTTTATATAAATAAAGGTTGAAAAGTATGAGTTACAAAATTTTAGCTATTAATCCAGGCTCCACATCGACAAAAGCGGCGTTGTTCGAGGATAAAGAGGTGTTGTTTGAGATGACACTTCGTCACTCGGCAGAGGAACTTTCGAAATTTTCTCACGTGATCGAGCAGCTGGAGTGGAGAAAAGAGTTGATTCTCGGAGATCTCGAAAGTCGAGGTTTCAATGTTGCAGATCTATCGGCTGTAGTGGGTCGTGGAGGATTGGTGAAGCCTATCGAAGGTGGTGTTTATGAGGTTAATGACATCCTTGTGGAGGATACAAAACATGCGGTGCGTGAACACGCATCAAACCTCGGTGCTCTTATAGCACGTTCTATCGCAGACCAAATCGGCGTTAAATCATATATCGCAGACCCTGTGGTGGTCGATGAATTGGAGCCCGTAGCTCGTGTTAGTGGTCTTACGGAGATCCCTAGAACTTCGCAGTTTCATGCCCTTAACTCAAAGGCTATAGCTCACGCTTATGCAGATGATTGTGGTAAGGAGTATGAGGCGTTGAATCTAATTGTTGTGCACATGGGAGGCGGCGTTTCGGTAAGCATACACAAACATGGTCGTATTGTCGACACTACAAACGCATTGTCGGGAGATGGAAGTTTCTCTCCAGAGCGTGCCGGAAGATTAGAGCCTATGGCACTCGTAGATCTTTGTTTCTCAGGAAAATATACATTCGAGGAGATGAGCAAGAAGGTGATAGGTCAAGGTGGACTTATGGCTTTGATGGGCACAAACTCGATGTTGGAGGTCGTAAACGCTGCTCTTGAGGGAGACGAAAAGGCTAAACTTGTGTTCGATGCATTTTGCTACAACGTATCTAAGGATGTGGGAGCAATGAGCACTGTGGCGTCAGGGGAGATCGATGCAATACTTATTACGGGAGGTATCGCATACAACGAACATATCACAAAGAGTATATCGGATAGATGTAAATTTATCGCACCAGTGGTTATATACCCGGGCGAAAACGAGCTTGGATCGCTAGCGAATAATGTGCTTGGCGTGTTGCAAGGTGTTCGTGTTGCAAAGATATATATGTAGTGCGTTTTTATGAACGTCAGTTATCTTAAGTAGTGTAAAACAATTATTGCCATATTTTTAATAGCACTCTTGTAGCAATATTTTTCACTATTAAATCTCAATGTAGAACCACTATATTTAGTAATGTGGTCAAAAATGGTTGGTTTTCGCATTGAA
>JAWXSU010000183.1:0-3093 GCA_044434245.1 Rikenellaceae bacterium
AAGGTGTCGCAGCCCGAAAAGGAGCGACAATTTGTATTGATGTCGGGAGAGGATATTGGATGCGGCGAATAGAAGGCTATACCCTTCGTTGTCAACAATTTTGATGTTCACGCCAGCATCTGTTGTCGACATCTCATCATCGGGCGTTAGGGAGATTCTCGCCTTTGGACACGATGTGAGTGAATTTCTTCCCGAGGGTATTGACCTGAAAAAATATATGCAACAATAAACTATAAATAGAATGAAAATGGAGTTTACAGCAGAGATGATCTCCGCCTTCCTAGGTGGTGAGATCGAGGGTAATAAGGATGCAACAGTCAACACCGTGTCATCAATCGAAGATGGCAAAGAGGGGTCGCTAGCATACCTTATCAACCCTAAATATGAATCATACATATACACAACTCAAGCCTCAATCGTCTTGGTCGACAAAGAGTTTAAACCATCGTCGCCAATCGCAGCGACACTCATAAAGGTTGAAAATGCGGGGGAGTGTATCCTTAAATTGTTGGAGATGTATAGCGCAGCACGCCCCAAAAAGAGTGGAATCAGTGAGCGTGCATCAATCAACACGAACGCCTCTGTAGATGAAAGTTGTTACGTGGGTGACTTCACAGTTATCGAGGGTGGCGCAAAGGTAGGTGCTAGTTGTCAGATCTATCCGCAATGTTACATCGGCGACGGGGTGACAATCGGCGAGGGGACGATCCTATACGCTGGCGTGAAGATATATGAAGGTTGTCACATCGGGGCAAATTGTATAATCCACGCTGGGGCAGTTATTGGAGCAGATGGTTTTGGATTTGCACCTAACGCAGATGGTAGCTTTACGAAGATTCCACAACTCGGAGATGTTATAATCGAGGATTTTGTAGAGATTGGAGCTAATACATGCATCGACAGAGCAAAAACCGATTCAACAATAATCCGTAGAGGTGTTAAGTTGGATAACCTCATCCAAGTGGGACACAACGTACAAATCGGAGAGAACACCGTGTCGTCGTCGCAGATGGGAATTGCGGGGTCATCACGCATCGGTTCAAACTGTTTCCTCGGAGGGCAGGTTGGAATTGCGGATCACGTAATCATCGGTAACAACTGTAAAATTGGATCTAAGAGTGGAATCGATAAAGCAGTGCCCGATGGAGAGGTGCGTATGGGGTATCCGGCACTACCGGGTATTATGTTCCACCGTTCATCTGCTGTGGTGAAGGATCTTCCAAATTTAGCCCGTACGGTACGTGAGCTACAGAAGGAGATTGCAAAACTCAAAGCAGAGTAGCGATGTCCTGTGTGGAGGAGAGTTACAAAATAATGGGAATCGATCCCGGCACAAATTACATGGGGTATGGTGTGATAGAGGTTCGAGGACGAGAGGTTGAGTGTGTAGTGTTGGGGGTTATTGATCTTCACAAAATTGATGATCCCTACGCCAAGCTAAAGCATATATTCGATAGGGTGGGTGCTCTAGTTGGTGAATACAAACCACGAGAGGTGGCTCTAGAGTCTCCATTTTTTGGGGAGAATGTACAGTCGATGCTAAAGCTCGGGCGGGCACAAGGTGTCGCTATGGCAGCGGCATTGAGTCACGAAGTGGATGTTTTTGAGTATGCTCCAACACGAATCAAACAATCTATAACGGGTCGAGGCTCAGCCACCAAAGAGCAGTTGGCAAATATGGTAGCCTCGATTCTTAAAATTACCGATATGCCGAGTCGTCTCGATGCTACGGATGGGATTGCTGCGGCATTATGTCACTACTTCACCCTCACCTCGCCGCTTAATGGATCACTATCAAGCGACAAGGTCAAAGGGTTGGGGGGTGGACGGAAATCAGCAACAAGGGGGGGGAGCTCCTCATGGGAACAATTTGTAAAATCAAACCCTCATCGTGTGGGTGGGGATAAAAAATAGAGTCAGATGAGAAGGTTATTTTTTGCGCTAATATGCGCAATCGTAGCGATAGGGTGCGCATCATCCGGGAGCTACACGGTGACGGGAAATATGGGAGTTGAAAGTGCAGGTGATTCAATTCGTTTGGTGAAGGGTTTTTCGCCTACAGATGTTGTGTTTGAGGGGGTTTTGTCTGAGAATGGAATATTCTCTATGACAGGAGAGTTGGATGCACCATTTATTGCGCAGATCGTTAAGTGGAGAGGGCGTAGTAGAGTGGGTGGAGATCTTATTGTTGAGAGTGGGAATATTAACGTCACACTCAATGAACAAGGGGAGATGAAAGCGTCGGGTACAAAGATGAATGATAAATATGTAGAGATTGTCGAGTATCTTAATAGTGCGGATGTGAAATCACAGCGTGAACTCAATGCGCTCGTTGTAGAGAAAGCAAATGAGAATTTAGATAACCTCATCGGTGTATACCTATTTAATATTATAAATCACTTTGGCGATCAAAACTACGAGGAGAAGGTTGAGCTATTTTCGAGCCTAACGCCACAAATGCAGGAGTGCGAAGATGGAGTGTCGCTAAAGGAGAGGATCGAAGAGAGCAGACCTCTCGAAGTTGGCGATATGTATATTGACTTCACTCGCCCCAATACCAAAGGCGAAATGGTCTCTGCGTCGTCGCTTCTTGGTGAAGGTAAGTGGGTGCTAATAGATTTTTGGGCTACATGGTGCACACCATGCATGCGAGAGATGCCATTTTTGAAGGAGGCGTATGAGGAGTATCATAAATATGGATTTGAGATTTGCGGATTGTCTACCGATAGCTCACTCGAAAAATGGAGGGAGTATTGCGATGCAAACTTGCCGTGGGTGAACCTCACAGTTGCAGGGGATGTCGTGCAGTCGCACTACAAAATCCAAGGTCTCCCAACAAATTTCTTGATTTCGCCCGAAGGTAAAATCGTAGCTAAGAACCTACGTGGTAGTGATATATCAGAAGAGTTGGCAAAGTGGATTAAAAAATAATTATATTTTTACCTATAAAAATTTGCACAATTCAAAAAAACTCTCTATATTTGCACTCGCAATTAGGGGTTATGCTCTAATGCGAAAGGGAATGGCACCGTAGCTTAATTGAATAGAGCATCTGACTACGGATCAGAAGGTTCCAGGTTTGAGTCCTGGCGG
>JAWXSU010000184.1:0-3091 GCA_044434245.1 Rikenellaceae bacterium
GTGCTCTTCCGATGCCGAGGCGAGCATAAATCCAGCGCAGAAACTAAATATCACGGTGCCATATAACCCCATGTGTGGCATCGCCAATGAGAATGGGGTAGCTCCCAATATAGATGCCCAGATCACATATTTGCGCCCTATGCGATCTCCGATAGGACCCCCAAGGAGAGTTCCCAAAGCGGTGGCAAAGACAAATATGAAGAGCGCATATTGAGAGTGTTGCACCGTGAGGGAGAATTTCCCCATCGTATAGAATGTGTAGTAGCTACTCATGCTCGCCATATATGCATATTTCGAAAATATCAAAACTAGCAACACCCCGATATAAAAATATGTGCGACGGTTGGAGTATGGGCGAGGAATCCACCCCTCATCTCCGGGTTGCAGAGCTTTGTTCTTTGATTTGGGAAGTGTGCCCTCTATCTCTCTCTGTGCGAGAACCCCTTTGTACCACTTTGCAACAATGAGACTAGCCCCCACTCCGACAAACGAAAGAAGAGCAACAAGCAGCGTATTGTGACGACCATAAGGTGCAATTATAAATGCCGCCAACAGAGGACCTAGCGAACCTCCGAGGTTACCTCCAACTTGAAATATCGACTGAGCCAAACCCTTGCGACCCGCCGAGGCAATCGATGTCATACGAGACGCTTCGGGGTGAATGATTGATGATCCACACCCCACCAACATTACTGACCCTATGACCCACTCGAAACTATCAGCATATGCCAACGATACTAAACCGCTGAATGTCAACACTGCAGCCAATGTTATGAAGTAGGGGTTGGGGCGTCTGTCGAGGTACGATCCCATGATGGGTTGCAACACCGATGCGGACATCTGGTACGCTAGTGTCACAATACCAATTTGAACAAAGGTGAGTGTTAAGTCATCTTTTATGATCGGGTAGAGCGAGTTAACAACTGCCTGCAACGCATCATTGCAACAGTGACATATGCTCAACGATATGAGAATCCCCATTAGTGGGGTTTGTTGTTTGGTCATAATCTTTAAATTTTGATCTTATGATCTATGTGCCATGGGTTCAACGTGAATACTTACGAGTGTTCCCTCGCCATAACACATCGTAATACGCTCCTCTATTTGATCGGCTATTGTGTGAGATTCATCGACACTCATTGCGCCGTTGACATGGATATTTACCTCGATTGATATGTTGCTTCCGATGCGTCGGGTGCGAAGATTGTGCGTCATGAGAACCCGAGGATCCATAGACACCAGAGCTAAAATCTCATTTTCTGTCTCGATAGGTAGTGATTTTTCGAGTAGTTCATCTATCCCCACATGGCACAGGTCGTACGCAACCTTAAGGATCATAAGCGACACCACAACCGCTGCAATAGGGTCTGCAATACGCCACCTCTCGCCCAAAAAATATGCACACCCCACACCAATGAGTGTACCCACAGAGGAGAGTGCATCGGAGCGATGATGCCATGCGTTAGCGATCACGATAGGTGAATTTACAGACTCTCCAACCCTTTTTGTGTACCAATATAGTACCTCTTTGGAGATTATCGACGCCCCCGCAACGACGAGTGTCATAGCTCCGGATTTGGGAATAATTTCGCCCGATGCAATAGCTATGATTTTCGATATCGCCTCAATCGCAATTCCGCCACCCACCGCCGCCAGCACCAATCCGATGATGATGGAGGCTAAAGTTTCGTACTTTCCGTGACCATAGTTATGGTCATCATCTTGGGGCTTAGCCGATATTCTCACAAATAGCAGCACCACAGCATCTGTAGCGAAGTCCGAGGCCGAATGTATAGCATCTGCAACCATCGCAGAGCTGCGCCCCATGACTCCAGCCATTAGTTTTACTATGCTCAATAAAAGATTTACCACGAAACCGGTGATGGTTACGTGGTATATCTCTCGTTGTCGCTCTTGCACCTTAGTAGGCATAACTTTTTAGTAGCTTCGTGCGAACAATACTCTCTTTGTCGATGGTTTTCCGGTGAAGATACATCTGCCCTCCTCCTCTACTGCATCTACAGGGATGCATCGGATTGTAGCTTTTGTCGCATCTTTGATCGCCACCTCTGTTTCGGGTGTGCCATCCCAGTGTGCCGAGATAAATCCACCCTTCGAATCGAGTAACTCAACAAACTCCTCCCATGTGTTGGCTTTGGTAATCATTGAGTTGCGATACTCTAGCGACTTTTGGAATATGTTGTTTTGGATCTCATCCATGAGTGCCACGATACGCTCCGTGATCCCCTCCATAGGCACTGTCTCTTTGGTGAGTGTGTCACGGCGAGCCAACTCGATAGTTCCATTTTGAAGGTCACGAGGTCCGAGTGCTAAGCGTACGGGTACTCCCTTAAGTTCCCACTCTGCGAATTTGAATCCGCTGCGGATATTATCTCTGTCGTCCACCTTCACCGAGAGTCCCGCTGCACGAAGTGGTGCTGCTATAGCCTCCATCTTCTCACGCATGATATTGAGTTGCTCCTCACCCTTATATATTGGAACCAACACAACATGAATAGGTGCCAATTTTGGAGGCAATACCAAACCATTGTTGTCTGAATGTGCCATGATTAGCGCACCCATAAGTCGTGTCGACACACCCCATGATGTAGCCCACACATACTCCTGTTTACCCTCCTTGTTGGTGAATTGCACATCGAATGCTTTGGCGAAATTTTGAGCCAAGAAATGCGATGTTCCGCTCTGTAGAGCCTTTCCATCTTGCATTAGAGCCTCGATAGTGAGGGTGTCCTCTGCGCCGGCGAATCTCTCGTTTGGAGATTTGTGACCTACGATAACTGGCACTGCCATATGCTCTTGGGCAAACTTCTCGTATACGTGAATCATCTTGTGAGTCTCTTCGATAGCCTCTTCACGAGTGGCGTGTGCGGTGTGTCCCTCTTGCCACAAGAACTCTGCGGTGCGAAGGAACAAGCGAGTACGCATCTCCCATCTCACGACATTTGCCCATTGGTTGCAGAGGATCGGCAGGTCGCGATATGATTGAATCCACCCTTTGTAGGTGTTCCATATAATAGTCTCGGATGTTGGACGCACGATAAGCTCCTCCTCCAATTTAGCATCGGGGGAT
>JAWXSU010000185.1:0-3005 GCA_044434245.1 Rikenellaceae bacterium
TTTCCGAAAGTATAATGTATCTCATATAAACTTCTTATTATTAAGTAAATATACGAAATATTTGCCAATTATCCAAAGAAAATACGAAAAATATCGCAATAATTATTTTGCGCTACTTATGACACATATAGAAGAATTTTTCTATATCTGTTTGCGAAGTCGAGCTACCGGTATTGATAACATCTCTCGATACTTTGCCACCGTGCGACGTGCAATATGATACCCCTTAGAGTTTAAGATATCCATAAGAGTTTCATCGGTGAGAGGTTTACGTTTATTCTCTTCGTCGATGCATTTTTGCAATATCTTTTTGATCTCGTAACTCGACACCTCCTCACCGGAATCTGTTTGCATAGCCTCTGAAAATAGAGATTTTAGCAAAATTATCCCAAATTGAGTCTGCACATATTTGCTATTTACGACACGTGATATTGTCGAGACATCCAACCCTGTACGATCCGCAATATCCTTCAAAATCATGGGGCGCAGCTTACACTCATCTCCATCTTTGAAATACTCAGTTTGATAATCTAAGATCTCCTGCATGGTACGCATTAAAGTATCTTGACGCTGTTTGATAGCTGATATAAACCATTTAGCGGAGTCGATTTTACCCTTCACAAATTGCAAAGCCTCCTTATCCGACTCTTTGATCTTCCCATCACGCCCCACCATCTCTCGAATCATCTCGACATATTTGCGGTTAACCTTAACATCTGGAACATTCGACGAATTCAACGACAGATCAAACCTACCCTCTTGGTACGACAATATAAAATCGGGGATAATATATGGGGTGGTATCGGTGCCCCCCTCCGCATATAGATTACTCGGCTTGGGGGTCAAGTGTCGAATCTCGGCTATCACCTCACGAAATTCATCTTCGGTAATTTGAAGCCGTTGCATCAATTTTTCGTAATGTTTTTTGGCAAACTCTTCGAAGTGCGACGACAATATTTTTCGTCCTAAGCGTTGCATTCTATTCAAGTGCGACATCTGGTCAAATTGCAAAAGAAGGCACTCCTGCAAGTTACGTGCTCCAACCCCTGTAGGCTCCATCTGCTGAACTATTTTCAACACGCTCTCCAACTCCTCGACACCCACATCCAAACTCAACATAAAAGCAATATCATCACTCAGCGAGACTAAATCTCGACGCAGATATCCATCTTCATCGAGACTCCCTACAAGGAACTGAGCTATTGTCATCTCTCGTGATGTGAGATTGCGATAACCAAGTTGCTCGACTAAAAACTCTTGCAACGTACGTCCACCCGACAAAAATACAGGTCGCTGTTTTTCATCTTTGGAATAGTTATTGATTCTGCTTTTATAAGATGGGGTATCATCCTCTTTGAGATACTCCTCCACTGAGATTTGCTGAGCGTCTCCCTCCTCATTGGATGGCTGTTGCTCTTCGAGTACGATATTCTCTTCGATCTCCTGTTTGATACGTTGCTCAAGCTGCAATGTAGGCAGCTCAAGCAACTTTATCATCTGTATCTGTTGTGGTGAGAGCCTTTGACTAAGGCTCAATATTTGTCTTTGGTTTATTGACATACAATAAGTGAGCTTGATTTAAATTGTGGTGTAAAATGAAACATAGGATTTAAACCCACACTCACAGAGGTCAACTAAAACTCTGCGTTCTTTGGCGTACGTGGGAAGGGTATTACATCGCGAATATTTGCCATTCCTGTAACAAACAACAACAATCTCTCAAATCCCAAACCAAAACCTGAGTGTGGAGCCGACCCCCAACGGCGAGTATCTAAATACCACCATACATCCTCCTCGTTCATTCCTAACTCCTTAACTCTTGCAGAAAGCTTGCCAAAATCTGCCTCACGCTCCGATCCGCCTATTATCTCGCCGATTTTTGGGAATAAGACATCCATCGCTCTCACGGTTTTTCCATCCTCGTTTTGCTTCATATAGAAAGACTTAATCTCTTTTGGATAGTTAATCAAAATAACCGGTTTTTTGAAATGTTCCTCCACTAAATATCTCTCATGCTCCGACTGTAGATCACAACCCCAATCCACTGGGAACTCAAACTTTTTGCCAGATGCTTTAAGTATCTCGACGCCCTGAGTGTATGGAAGTTGCACAAAATCATTGCTCACAACAAACTCCAAACGTTCAATAAGCTCAGTATCCCACATCTTATTCATAAATTCCAAATCCTCACGGCAGTTATCGAGAGCATATTGAATAAGGTACTTCAAGAAATCCTCCGCAAGTTCCATATTATCCTCCAACTCATAGAATGCCATCTCGGGCTCTATCATCCAGAACTCCGCCAAGTGACGTGGCGTGTTTGAATTCTCGGCACGGAATGTTGGTCCAAAAGTATATATCTGACCCAATGAAAGCGCACCCAACTCACCCTCCAACTGTCCCGAAACCGTAAGGTTACAAGCCTTACCAAAGAAATCTTGAGTGTAATCAACCGCTCCCTCTTCGGTACGAGGCGGGTTACTCATATCGAGAGTCGAGACATTGAACATCTGACCTGCTCCTTCACAATCTGATGCTGTGATAATTGGAGTGTGAAGATAATAAAAACCTTTAGTATTGAAATATTGGTGTATAGCAAAAGCCATAGCGTGACGAATACGAAGTACTGCACCAAATGTATTGGTGCGAGGGCGCAAATATGCGATATCACGCAAAAACTCCAACGAGTGTCCCTTCTTTTGAAGAGGGTATGTTTCGGGATCTGCCGCACCATACAACTCTATGCTTTTGGCTTGGATCTCGACACCTTGACCTACTCCCATAGATGCGACAAGAGTTCCATCAACCCTAACGCAAGCACCTGTAGTTATGCTCTTAAGGAGAGCCTCATCGAAATTCGCAAGATCGACTACGACTTGAATATTTGATGCACACGAACCATCATTCAATGCAATAAATGCTACATTCTTATTTCCTCGCTTGGTTCTAACCCAACCCTTAACTGTAATATCTGCGTTGGTAGCCTCCATTTTGAGCACCTCAGC
>JAWXSU010000186.1:0-2944 GCA_044434245.1 Rikenellaceae bacterium
AAAATCGCACGACGCAGAAGCCCCAAGTGAGAATCCCCCTCGCCTACATATATCACATTTTCGTCGACATCCGTACCTATTATATATAGTGACTCCTTGCGACCTCCAATTCCCAACCCTTTGCGCTGTCCGATGGTAAAAAAGTGAGCTCCATTATGCGTTCCGATTTTTTTACCATCTCGCACCGTATAGTTATTCGGACGAGAGGCACGTGCCATAAGCTCATCTGATGCCAGAATCTCGGAGTGTGACATATTCAATATTTCACGATCAAACTTAACCCACTCTCCCTTTATTTCGTGAATGTTACCAACCCTCTTCGAGAGTTGCTGCTGCAAAAACACCGGAAGATCAACCTTGCCAACGAAACATATACCCTGCGAATCCTTGCGCTTTGCGGTAGCTAGTTTCTGCTCATCCGCATATTGTCGCACCTCGGGTTTGAGAAGATCCCCCACCGGAAAGATCGCCTTCGAGAGTTGCTCTTGGTTTAACTGACACAGAAAGTAACTTTGATCTTTGTTGGGATCTGTACCTGCGAGTAGCTTATGAACCACCTCTCCCGAGGGTAGCATCTGCTCGCATTTACGACAATAGTGCCCCGTAGCGACATACTCCGCCCCCAACTTGAGAGCCTCTTTAAGAAATACATCAAATTTAATCTCTCTGTTGCACAACACATCTGGATTTGGAGTGCGACCTCTCTCATACTCCGAAAACATATACTCTACAACTCGGGTTTTGTAGTGTTCCGAAAGATCCACCACATGCAGCTCGATATCCAATTTCTTGGCGACAAGCTCCGCAAAGACTCTATCGTCATGCCATGCACAATCCCCCTCCAGAGTACCTGTCGTGTCGTGCCAATTTATCATAAAGAGACCTATAACCTCATGCCCCTGCTCTTTGAGCAGATATGCAGCAACCGACGAATCTACACCGCCCGAAATTCCAACAACTATACGTGCCATACTCTACAAATCTAACAACCCCTCGGGAAGTGAAAACTCAATGTGTCGCCCCTCGAAATCAATCGCCACAATAAACTCCTCAGCTGCGGGAACCAACACCTCTCGACCATCCAACACCATCGCAAATAGAGGGTTGTTTTTATTGTCATAAAAATCCACGATCTCGCCTCTTGCTGCATCCGCTGTAACCTTAAACCCAACAAGATCCTCCAAGAAGAATTCGTCGGAATCGGCATACTCACTCGGCTCGTCACTCTCGGTGCAATATAACTCCATCCCCATAAACTCTGATATGCGACGCTCATTGTCGATATCGGCAAATGCAACTTGCGCATTCGAGCGACCTCGACGTTCAAATTTCTCGCAATATAGAGGGACATTTAGAGAGTCCACCATTGCAAAAAGAGGGGTATCGAGAGTGAATGACTCGGGAAAGGTGTCGTAGAGGTTGATAATCACCTCGCCATCGACTCCGAATAGTTTATTTATGCGTGCTACTGCGATCATGAAATTTTATGTTTTAAATATACACAAAGATACATATTATTTTTTACATATTCTGCGGAATAAAGATATAGGTGATCTCACCTTGATGTTTTACAGGCGCAGAGTCGTTGCTATCGAATGTCGAGGCTCGTGCAGAGTCGAGTGCTGTTTGTTGCATACAGTTATCTCCGCCTCGTTTAATCTTAGCATCGATCACTCGCCCCGATCTATCCACCGTAATACTCACTACCACCTCACCGCCACCTTGGCAACGATAAGCTGGAACTATAAGGTTGCGTGCATGGCGCAGAGGGTTGTTTAGTGAAAATGAAACCGTAACATTACCCTGCACCTTTCGATCCTCAACAACTTCATCCGCCCCCTGATTACCTTTGCGAGAGCGTATCGCCTCCGCCTCGGCAACTCCACGCTCATACTCCTCTCTATTAGCTGCCATTCGTTTTTGCATCTGTTCGGCAGTGTTATTGAGCTCCGACATCTGCTCTCCCCTATCGCTCTTTGAGGATTCATTCATTGAGTTTTCGTTGGAAGTCGCATTTTGCACCGATCCCCAATCAAACTTCTGCTTCGACTCCACCTCCTCTTTGAGTCGGTCTCGTATCTGCTCCAACTCAGCAAGTTCATTGAGGTCGATATACATCCCTTGTTGATGAGGTTTAACACCCACCATAATCTTAGCACTCATGAACACAATCATCAACAGCAGATATGCAATCAACGTAACACACAATCCAACACGATGTCTATATGCCCACTCTCCAATATCGACCTTTCGCTCTTCGAAAGGTAGTCGTATGCGAGTTTTTTTATTGGGATTCTGAGGGTTTTGTGGTGCCATTTATGAGTAATTGTGATATTATGACCACAAAATTAGCATTTTTTAATCAAAAATTAGTATCTTCGCCTCCAAAATAACTAACCATATTTTGTTATGTCGACAAAACAACATACTCTAAAATCCGCTATCTGTTTCAGCGGCAAAGGTTTGCACACAGGCGCACAGGTCACAATGAACGCAACTCCTGCCCCTGCAAATTACGGAATTGTATTCAAAAGAGTTGATATTGAGGGCTCTCCCGAGATCCCTGCACTTTGTGACTATGTGACCGACACATCACGTGGAACAACAATCGAGAAGGGCGGATGCAGAGTCTCTACTATCGAACATATCTTGTCAGCACTCTGGACTATGGGTGTCGACAACGCAATCGTTGAGATAGATGCTGCGGAGACTCCAATTATGGATGGCTCTGCAAGAGAGTACGCCTTGGCAATATTGGACGCTGGCATCGAGGAGCAGGAGGCTGAGCGTGTGTTTTACAACGTCACAGAAAAGAAGGTCTTCAAGATCGAAGATAAGGGTGTGGAGATCACGATATACCCTGATGACTCATTCTCGGCATCTGTGCAGGTGGATTACAACTCAAAGGTTATCGGCAACCAATACGCAACATTCAACCCCGAGG
>JAWXSU010000187.1:0-2938 GCA_044434245.1 Rikenellaceae bacterium
AATTTTTTTGTATGGTACAACTTGGTAATCTACCACCGTATCTGGCTTAGATATATCTGTTCTCATATCCTCCAAAACCTCAGGGTCGCTCTCTTTAGCCGAAAGAGTCATCGGCACAGATAGAAGCAGCAGGATAAATAGAGATAAAATATTTATGGTTTTCATTTTTAATATATAATACTAAAAGGTCAATTTTTCACGCTGTAAAGTTAACCA
The DNA here is from genome assembly GCA_044434245.1 of Rikenellaceae bacterium. Classification (GTDB taxonomy): domain Bacteria; phylum Bacteroidota; class Bacteroidia; order Bacteroidales; family Rikenellaceae; genus Alistipes. The sequence goes on from JAWXSU010000187.1 coordinate 217, forward strand.
TTTATTTTAAAAACTTCACATTTTTGCAACATTATCGCACAAAACTTTTAAGTTGCAAAACTACAAAATCACTAAAAAATGAGACAAAACGAACAAATACCAGAATATTTTTATATCTTTGTACTCCTTACAACCCCACCTTTGGGGATTTTAAGATGCACTTTTAATATTAAAAAATAGAAAAATGAAACTATTAGAGGGTAAAGTTGCTGTCGTTACAGGTGCAGCACGTGGTATCGGAAAAGCTATCGCAATGGAGTTCGCTAAGGCAGGAGCTAATGTAGCATTCACCGATTTGGTAATAGATGAGAATGGTCTCGCTACCGAAGCTGAGATCAATGCGTTAGGTGTCAAAGGCAAAGGCTACGCATCAAACGCAGCGGATTTTGAGGATACACACAAAGTTGTAGAGGCTATCAAAGAGGAGTTTGGGCAAATCGACATCTTGGTCAACAACGCAGGTATAACCAAAGATGGTCTTATGATGCGCATGAGCGAGGCTCAATGGGATGCTGTTATCAATGTTAACTTGAAATCTGCATTCAACTTCATACATGCGGTAACTCCAATCATGGCTCGCCAAAAGAGTGGCTCGATCATCAATATGTCATCTGTTGTGGGTGTTAGTGGCAACGCTGGACAATGCAACTACTCAGCATCAAAGGCAGGTATGATCGGATTGGCAAAATCTATTGCAAAGGAGATGGGTCCACGTGGAATTAGAGCAAACGCTATAGCTCCAGGATTTATCATCACCGAGATGACCGACAAGCTCCCTGAGGAGGTTAAGCAGGGTTGGTACAACCAAATTCCACTTCGCAGAGGTGGTACTACGGAGGATGTTGCGAAGGTTTGTTTGTTCTTGGCTTCGGATCTTTCGTCATATGTTAGTGGTCAAGTTATCCACTGCTGTGGTGCAATGAATTGCTAATAACAACAATCTTATTGTAAAATATTTAGAGTCTGTTTATGATTTATTACGGTAAATTATAAACAGACTCTAAAATTTAGTCGTATATTTGTGGCATGAAGAGAATTATAGATCACATAAAGGGGCTCTCCCCCGATGCAACACTTATCATGTGGCTCGCCGTATGGTTTGTAATTAACATTATTCAAGGTACATTCTCGGGACTTGTCAACGACGAGGCATACTACCACATATACGCTAAAGATCTCTCTTGGGGATATTTCGACCACCCACCGATGCTCGCTCTACTGATATGGTTAGGAGAGATGATATGCGGAGTAACAGAGATTGGAGTGAGGCTATTTGTGATCGCTCTTCAACCTCTATATCTGTGGATATTTTGGAAAACAATAAAACCTCACGGGGCAACAACGCACGATGTGATGTTATATCTCACAATCTGTGCATCGATAATTCTTATGCAGCCATACGGTTTTATCGCCGTGCCAGATGCTCCACTAATGTTCTCTGTAGCACTATTTTTATGGGCTTATAAAGCATTTTTGGAGGATAAAAGATTGTCGTGGCTATGGTTAGCTGTATCAATGGCAGCGATGGCATACAGCAAATACCAAGGGGCGTTGGTGGTAATATTTGCGGTTATGTTTAATTCAAAACTGCTCCTTAATCCAAAGTTCTACCTCAGTGGTATTGTGGCACTTGTGTTGTTTGCACCTCACCTTATATGGCAATATGATAATGAATTTCCGTCGTTCGTATACCACCTTTCGGAGCGCAACACATCTTTTAAATGGAGCAGCGTAACGGAGTTTGTATTAAACCTAATTGCGGTATTCAATATCTTCTTCATCCCGATTTGGATTCAGGCATACCGCAAAGTGAGATCGCAAAGTATTTTTGAGCGGGCATTAAAGTGGATTCCAATAGCAATATTTGTATTCTTCTTGCTGTCGTCGGTGAGAGGAAGGACTCAACCGCAGTGGATGATAGCATCGACATATGGGTTGGTGTGGGTGTTGTTTTTATATGCTCGTGACCATACTCGTACACGACGATATGTGATGCGTTTTGGATTGATTGTCATAGCTTTAGTGGCAATTCTGAGAGTCGAGATACTTTTCAACATCTTGGGGATGAGTGCGAAACAGAAGATGTCGGGAAATAGAGAACACTACGGAGCATTGTATGATTTAGTGGGTGATCGTCCCGTCATATTCAGCGGCAGTTACGCCATAGCCTCCAAATATGATTTCTATACGGATGGTGTTGGTTACTGCACTCCAGCTCTTTGGTACAGAACTCACCAGTGGCAATTTATCGACGAGTCGCACTTTGCGGGTAAAGAGGCGATAATCGAATATAAACCTACACCGGAGGAACGAGAGGCTGATGCTGAGAGGTATAAAACATTGGTCTACCCCAATGGAGGCGAGTTTCACTACTATATCCTCGATAGCTACACCCCGATGAAGGGTGTTGTGATTACCCCAATGGAGCCTCTTCCATCTACACTGAGCAGCGGAGAGGAGATTACATTTAGATTGAGGATTACAAATCCTTACACTTTCGACCTAAAGTCGGATGAAGATGTGGTAAGATTGCTGATAATATTCAGAGCTCCAAGCCATCACTTTCAAACATTTAATATAGGTAATGATATCTTGATGCCATCGCTTCGAGAGGTTGAACGTGACTTTACATTTAAGATACCCGAAGAGGTGAAATCGGGTGAGTACCAAGTTGGTTTCTCTCTGATAAGCAAGCAGATGAATGGTTGGTTTTCAGCACCTC
>JAWXSU010000188.1:0-2923 GCA_044434245.1 Rikenellaceae bacterium
AACTAGAGATATCCCTAACTTTGCATCGCTATTTTCGATCGTAAACAACTACCTTTCGGTGGGAGAGAGAAGTGTGCACTTTGAGTTTGGACGTTCAATCGTTGCTCAGTGTGGAGAGCTTATCACGCAGGTGTTGTTCAATAAAACAACTGCTACGGGACGAAAATTGGTGATTGTAGATGCATCTATGACGGAGCTAATTCGTCCAGCATTGTATGGATCGTACCACAATATCGAGAATATATCGTCGGATTCGGATCAACGCACCAAATACACAATCGTGGGTACGGCGTGTGAATCAACAGATGTATTTCAAGAGAATTTGACGCTGCGTCCAACAAAACGTGGAGATTTAATAACCTTGAAGTCTGCGGGTGCTTACGGTATGTCTATGGCTAGTAGATATAACCTACACGACCTGCCGGGTGCGGTTTATAGTGACGAAGTGAAATAGTGAGTGTGGTGTGCTACGTGGATGAAGATCCGATGGAAAGCATGCAAAATTTTTAAATTATAGATAACATATGTGGTTACTGCTAGCGTTTACCTCGGCAGCACTATTGGGTTTATATGATGTAGCTAAAAAACAGGCTGTGACGGAAAATGCCGTCCTGCCTGTTTTGCTATTAAATGCCCTCTTTTCGATGTTGATATTCTCTCCCACACTGCTGAGTGCAGAGTTTGGATGGGGATGGTTCGAGGGGACTATGTGCGAAACTCTAAGCCTTGGGTGGGATGCCCACTTTGCAATTATGATTAAGGCGGTGATTGTATTGTCGTCGTGGATTACGGGATTCTATGCCATTAAACACCTGCCGCTGACTATCGCAGGTCCAATCAATGCCACACGACCAGTGATGACATTGGTGGGGGCGATGTTGATATTTGGTGAGAGGCTCAATATGTGGCAATGGGGCGGAGTGTTACTATCGGTTTTTTCGCTTTTTTTGCTTAGTCGCTCAGGACGAAAGGAGGGTATCAAATTCGAGAGTAATGGATGGATACTATTGCTTATGGTGGCAGCCTTTTTGGGTGCTGTGAGTGGACTTTATGACAAGCATATTATGAAAACACTACACCCTGTATTTGTGCAGGGGTGGTATAATGTCTACCAATTTATACTCATGTCGGTGATTGTGTCGTGTATATGGTTGCCCAATCGCAAGAACTCTACACCTTTTAAGTGGCGTTGGGCAATACCGCTGATTTCGATCTTTATATCGCTTGCAGATTTTGCATATTTCTCGGCTCTTACGGATCAAGATGCAATGATCTCGGTGGTGTCGATGGTCAGACGCAGCTCCGTGATTGTCTCATTTGCATGTGGTGCACTACTTCTTCGGGAGAAGAATTTGCGTAGCAAAGCATTTGATCTGTTGTTAATTTTAGTCGGTATGATATTGCTCTATATCGGCTCTAAAGGGTAATGAAATGAAAAATGTAGTCGAGATCGTAGATGGCGTCACACGCCAACCTCAATATCACCTCACGGCACCTATCAACATCGCTATCGCACCACGAGAACAAATAGCAATCGTGGGCTCTAATGGTGGAGGAAAGAGTGTGATTGTGGGGGTTATAACTGGAGCGCATCCTCTGCGAGGTACGGGGGTGGAGTATTGTTTCGCAGAGAGTGAATCGCAGAGAGTGTCGGATAATATTAAATATATCGCATTCAAAGATTCGTATGGTGATGCCGATGCTGGGTACTACTACCAACAGCGATGGAATAGCTTTGATCGGGAGGATCAACCTATTGTGGGCGACGTGTTGCCACAAAGCGATGACGAAGAGTTGAAGAGGACACTTTTTGATTTGTTTGGAATCGAGGCGATGCTACATAAGGAGATGATACTTCTTAGCTCGGGAGAGTTGCGCAAATTCCAACTCACACGTGCTCTACTTAGCTCACCCAAGATGCTTATCATGGAGAACCCCTTTATTGGTTTGGACTCTCAAACACGAGATCAGTTACATGCCTTGCTCGGAGAACTTACTCGTCGTACCTCGATGCAGATTGTTTTGGTGTTATCAAAGAGTGACGACATTCCCCAATTTGTGAGTCATGTAATACCTGTTGAGGGTGGGGTAGTGTTACCTAAATTAACACTTGGCGATTATATATCTTCGAGAGCAGATGACCCCGAAAGGGTGCTATCCGCAGAGGCGGAGCAGAGGATTTTGGCTCTTCCTACCTCATCTAATTTGCACACTTCGTCTACGGTAATAGATCTCAACAAGGTTTCTATCCGCTATGGTGAACGCACAATCCTTCGTGAGTTGACATGGAGTGTGAAGCGTGGTGAGATGTGGGCATTGAGTGGTGAGAATGGAGCGGGGAAATCCACGCTCTTAAGCCTTATTTGTGCCGACAACCCCCAATCATACGCCTGCGACATAACCCTTTTTGGGCGAAAGAGAGGTACGGGTGAGAGTATATGGGATATAAAACGTCATATCGGATATGTTAGTCCCGAGATGCATAGAGCATACTCTATCAGTGCATCGTGCATAGAGATCGTGGCGAGTGGACTACACGACACAGTTGGACTCTTTAAAAAAATGAAGCCCGAAGATGTGGAGGTTTGCGAATTCTGGATGGAGATATTTGGAATCCTAAAACTCAAAGATCGTAACTTTATGCAGATATCGAGTGGAGAGCAGAGGTTAGTGCTTTTGGCACGTGCTTTTGTGAAGGATCCCGAATTATTGATTCTCGATGAGCCTCTACATGGACTCGACATGCGAAATCGTCGTCTAGCATTAGATGTGATAGAGGCATTCTGCAGGCGAGAGGGTAAGAGCCTTATATTGGTCACTCACTATAAAAACGAGCTCCCTGCATCAATTACCAACTCTCTATTTTTGACTCGACAGTAGGTATATATATATAATAATGAGCCCGACTAACTACATATCGGTT
>JAWXSU010000189.1:0-2814 GCA_044434245.1 Rikenellaceae bacterium
ACCCAACGCTGCACCCATAGCCTCGATAGCTGTACGAGCTACGTTGTTAAATGGATCTTGCTCCGTGAGTGACCATCCAGAAGTTTGTGAGTGGGTACGCAATGCCAAAGATTTTGGGTTCTTTGGGTCGAATTGCTTAACGATTTTAGCCCACAACATACGCGCTGCACGCATCTTTGCAATCTCCATAAAATGGTTCATTCCAATAGCCCAGAAGAATGACAAACGTGGCGCAAATGAATCAACCGACATACCTGCATTTACTCCGGCACGTAGATACTCCAAACCATCCGCTAGAGTGTAAGCCAACTCGATATCTGCCGTAGCACCTGCCTCTTGCATGTGGTATCCCGAGATAGAGATAGAGTTAAACTTAGGCATATTTTGAGATGTATACTCAAAAATATCGGCAATAACCTTCATAGAAAACTTAGGTGGGTAGATATATGTATTACGCACCATAAACTCCTTAAGGATATCGTTTTGGATAGTTCCTGCTAGTTGGTCTAGTGTACAACCCTGCTCAAGTCCTGTAACGATATAGAACGCCAAGATAGGAAGTACCGCACCATTCATTGTCATCGACACAGACATCTTATCCAACGGAATACCATTGAACAACACCTTCATATCCTCCACTGAGCAGATAGACACTCCCGCCTTTCCTACGTCACCAACCACACGTGGGTGGTCAGCATCATATCCACGGTGTGTAGCCAAGTCAAACGCTACAGAGAGACCCTTTTGACCTGCCGCCAAGTTACGACGATAGAACGCATTAGACTCATCTGCTGTAGAGAATCCTGCATATTGGCGCACTGTCCATGGGCGCATAACATACATCGTAGAGTATGGTCCACGCAAGAAAGGTGCGATACCTGCAGCGTAGTTTAGGTGCTCCATACCTGCGAGGTCCTCCTCTGAGTAGCTACCCTTAACCTCGATTTGCTCCGCTGTAAGCCATGGCTCCGACGCAGCGTTATTTGGAGTGGCGCAGTTACTCTTTAGCCCGCCACCATCATATTGTAAATCTGAAAATTTAGCTCTCATAATTAGATTCCCATCTCTTTAAGGTAAAACTTCAAAGTCTCAAGCACATTGCTCTTAACATTAATAAAGTTGCTAATGCCTTGTGCCTCCAACTCTGGCGCACATGCAGGTGCTCCTGCAACAACAAGGATTGCACTTCCACCCAACAACTCTTTAATTTGAGGTGCAGCAGTTGCATAATCATCATCCGCAGCACACACAACAACAATCTGAGCTCCAGATGCCTTAGCCGCTACGACTCCCTCCTCAATCGACTTGAAATAGGTGTTATCGATAACCTTGATTCCTGCACAAGCGAAGAAGTTACAAGCAAATTGTGAACGAGCACGTGCCATACCCAAGTTTCCACAAGTGAGCATAAATGCCTTTGGCTCTTTGCCCGAACGATCTACGCCAAGACGCATAGCCTCGAATGCCATAGCACCACGATATGGAGTCAAAACATTACCCTCCCTCTCGTCACGAGTTACTGCACATGCGCAAAGCGAATCCGATGCGGTCTCTGTGAAGTTAGGGTATTGATTTGCGCCCAACAAAATTTGACGACGTGTAGCGATATTTTTATCCTTAGCTGCCGCCGATGCTGCAACTCTCTCGACGATGAATCCCGCGCCTAATGCTGCTGCATAGCCACCCTTCTCCTCGATCTCCAAAAATAGTTTCCACGCCTCAGTTGCGATACTTTGAGTCAAATTCTCGATATAGTATGAACCTCCCGCAGGGTCTACAACTTGGTCGAAGTGAGACTCATGCTTCAACAACGCCTCAACATTACGAGCGATTCTCTTCGAGAACTCATCTGGAGTCTCATAAGCTGCATTGAATGGCAACACCTCCAAAGATTGAACTCCTGCAAGAGCTGCCGACATAGCCTCTGTAGTACCTCTCAACATATTTACGTATGGATCGTAAGCTGTTTGATTCCACATAGATGTTGTCGCATGGATGTGCATCTTCGCAACACACAGACACTCTGGAGAGTAGCCCTTAACGATATTAGCCCACAACATACGAGCGGCACGGAACTTCGCCAACTCCATGAAGTAGTTAGATGTTACACTAAACGCAAAACGCACCTTGCGTCCAATTTGCTCGATAGTAAGACCTTGATCCAACAAACGAACGATATATTCGTGACCTGCCGACAAACCAAAAGCCAACTCCTCAACGATAGTAGAACCTGCATTCGAGAAGTAATCAGCTCCCACAGTGACAACCTTAAAGTGGTTGTACCCCTCGGTTGCCTTAATCAAATTAGCTACCGCCTTGAAACACTCCTCGCCGTCGCCTCCACACACATAAGCACCATCAACTGATAAGTTCTTAACGATAGGGTCAATATCGAAAGCTGCACGAACCGCCTTCGGCTCGATACCCTCAGCCTTCACCTTTGCAAGGAACAACTCCGCAGCCAATACCAACTTCTTGCCCTTGAAGGTAACCTCAACATCTGCAAGCGAGATACCCTTAAGGAGTGTATCCAAAGACTCAGCAGTAACGCCACCCTCTGGCAAAATAAAGCATAGAGAATCAACCCCCTTCATTAGGATGTCGAGAGCCTCCGCATTTGCCGACTCAACCGACTCAACAATGATAGATTGTGATACTCTCCACTTATTGTGGTTCATTATACCACGTACGAATGGGAACTCCCCAGGTGTGCCACCCAAGAAGAAGATACCCTCTAGATCCTCCGCACGATACAAAGGTTGAACTTTGATACCCTCTGGAGTCTTCCAAACCAACTTGCGATCGTAGTCGGCT
>JAWXSU010000190.1:0-2790 GCA_044434245.1 Rikenellaceae bacterium
GTGCTCTTCCGAGCTCCACACCGCCCCTTGCGAGATAAGTTCTCGGGCTCTCTGCTCATCGGGCTTCTCAGTAAAGCGGCTCACCATCACAAGACCATCTCTCGAACTCTCCGCCCGGGGGACGATATATCCAAACTTTGTCGATGGTTCGCTCGGGGTGATACCCATAAGCACCATATCGACTCTACTGCTCTCCACCCCCTCGACCATGCGAGATATTGCATCGAAATAACCTGACTCAACATACGAATCACTCGGCATAACAACCACAACCTCATCCAAATCGCACCCCCTCTCTTTTATGAGGTACGACGCCGAAAGCGCAATAGCGGGAAATGTATCACGACGCTCTGGCTCCGTCACAACATCGACACTATCGCCCAACTGATTGAGGATTGAGTCATATTGAGACTCGCTGGTTGCAATTGTGATATCTGCCTTCACACCTGACTCCTTGATTTGGCGTGCAATACGCTGAACCATAGATTCCAAACCGCCACCTGGAGAGTTCAACAACTTCAAAAATTGCTTAGACCTAGCGTCATTCGACAGTGGCCACAGTCGTTTACCTGAGCCGCCTGAGAGTAATATTATTTTCATTTGATATCTATTTAAAACTCAACCCTTTCAAATGGGATTTTATTTACAAAAGATGCCGACATAGAGAAAAATCCACCGTACATAGCATCCGTTTTAAGCTGCAACACCCTCTGCGCTTTGGATATAAGCAGAAAATCAATAACAGAGTTCTTCAACACATCGAAATCTGTCGTTCCATCACGATCTATATTAACCCTATCTCCCGAAATCGAGTATGTGTAATCAAGCCCCTTTGTCGCCTCTATAAATCGGCTACTATCCGATGTTATAAAGATCTTCTTGTCGGGATATTTCGAATGTATAGACTCTATTTGAGCAATACACCTATCAATCAACTCAACCCTCTGCTCTTCGCTCAACTCCTGCGCAATCTGAACATCTGTCAAATCCCCCAAGGATGTACAAAACCTAGTCGCTACATTGATATATTCATCTCCCAAAACATCCAAGTGTGGTGCGAGATATTGAGTCATCTCATCACTCTCCTTGAAGAGTTCATGAAACAGCTCCGAATATGAGCCATCCATATATGTATTATCCATATTCGTAAATACATGAATCTGACGAAATGGCTTACTCAACATCTCTCGAATAAGAGCACGCTGCACCTCCGCTGGATATTCATAATCTCTACTTACCCTATAATCAAAAACCATAGAGTCTTTGGGATTATCACAAATATCTTCTACATCTATTCGCCAATCTACGAGGTTCGGCACAAATGCCCTCTGCAACTCAAAAGGGTGGGTGAAATGGATTCTAAAATCCAACCCCATCTCTTTGCATATTTGATACACGGCACTAATACCTCGCAATCTATCCGACAACCCTCCACTTATACGTTTTCCGTCACATATAAATATAACACACCTCTTTTGATTCACACACCGAGGATTACTCCGTGAGTAGAACTGTTTATGAAATCTCCTTCGAGTGGCGATTTTTCGATGAAAAGCATAGTTTTTACCATATATCGCACGGTATAAAACTCTCTTTAATAGGTTATGTTTCTTCTTCATTTTAACACTACGATAGATACCATTCATACATCCTACGCACCCCCTCGTCAATACGAACTTTATGCTCCCAGCCTAAAGAGTGCAACTTCGATGGATCGGTAAGTTTTCGCATTGTACCATCGGGTTTCGAACTATCAAAATTTATCGTCCCCTTAAATCCTACAACCGACGCTATGAGCTGCGACAAATCCCGAATAGATATCTCCTCGCCTGTGCCGATGTTGATATGACAGTTACGAATCTCCTTTGCTCCCGGCTCATATAGATCCTTAAAATTCACACTCTCCATAACATAAACGCTGGCATCCGCCATCTCCTCACTCCACAAAAACTCTCGCATCGGAGAGCCCGTACCCCACAAGTTTACCCCCTGTGCAGATACTCCATAACGGCTCAACACCTCAACAATCTGCCCCTTTTCACTCTCTCCGCTAACCCCCTCTACAGGTCGACAGTTAAGATCTTTGCTCACCGCACTCCAATCCCCCTCACTGAGACACTTCGCCAAATGAATCTTGCGAATCATCGCAGGCAGCACATGGCTATTTTCGAGGTGAAAATTATCATTTGGTCCATACAAATTTGTAGGCATCACCGCAATATAATTTGTGCCGTATTGAATATTGAAACTTTCGCACATCTTAAGTCCCGCAATCTTCGCTATTGCGTACGGTTCGTTTGTATACTCCAATGTCGAAGTCAAAAGAGAATCTTCACGCATAGGTTGCTCCGCATCACGAGGGTATATGCAGGTGCTACCCAAAAATAGTAACTTCTTGACATTGTGGCGATAACTCTCACCTATCACATTTTGCTGAATCTGCAAATTGTTGTAGATAAAATCTGCACGATATATATTATTCGCCATAATTCCACCCACATGAGCCGCCGCCAATATCACATACTCGGGTTGCTCCGCATCAAAGAATGCCTTCACAGCACCACCATCCAGCAGATCCAACTCTTTGTGGCTACGTCCAACTAGATTGGTGTAACCCTTAGCCTCCAGATTTTTCCATATCGCAGAGCCAACCAAACCTCTATGACCTGCGATGTATATCTTTGCCGACCTCTCCATTATAGATTGACCTCCAACTGCTCATGGAACTTCTTCACATACTTCAAGTCGTGTTGAACCATGATTTTTACCAACTCTGGGAACGATGTTTGC
>JAWXSU010000191.1:0-2767 GCA_044434245.1 Rikenellaceae bacterium
TCTACTAATAGAGCAGCTAGCAAAAGATTTCAGAAACTACTACAAAGAGTTGCTAGCACAATGCGAACGAGATCCCAACAACCTAATGCTAAGCAAAATAAAAGTATTCTTCGACCTCCACAACAAAAAACTCAAGGAGCTAACCTCAGAGTACAAAGCAACAGATTCTGAATGACAGTGATTAAAAACGCATTGATAACCCTAATCCATACTGCTCTCCGTTGGAGTATGGAGAGACAACAGTAAATGATCCTGAATTGCGATGACGAACATCTGAGTTCCACAGCAATCTATTAACTGCAGGGGCACACCAATATGCTAGCTTCACACTAAGAATACCGACTCCTGCACCAGCTAAAACATCGGTGAAGTAGTGCTTGTTGCGTCGTATGCGCATATATCCAGTAGCAAAGGCGAAAGAGTAGCCTACCAAACCAATAAGTGGTGAGGTTTGACCATACTCCATACGCAAAAATTCTGCTCCCATAAAAGCAGTTGCGGTATGTCCCGATGGAAATGAGTTATAGGTGGAGTTGTTGGGGCGAAGTCGCCGAATCGTATATTTACCACTATTTACAAGTATAGCCATGAATGCACAACTCATGGCTAAATTTGTGGTCTGCTCTTTAAACCCATGTCGACTTTCGACACCAAATCCATCCAACAACCACATGGTTGCAACGGGGAAGTATTGCATGTAATCATCAATGGTATAGGTATCTTGTCGAGCGACTATTTCATCCTGAATCTCTTGATCTACATAATTAATAGGTTTGGTATAGAGAGTAGTCGATGCGACTGCTATTAATGATAGAGGGATTATGATTTGTTTAACATCAACACTATAAGGGTCATCTAAGTATCTCTCACCCACTGGCCTTGCATGGGCTTTAGTGAATGAGACAATAACTATCAAAATAAAAATTACAGAAATCCTAATCATAAGTTGATGGGTAGTATGGTACGTCACAAATGTACTATTTTAATTTTGAAATAATGTCACATTTTCATTATAAGTAGGGTAAAATAATTATTGGTGTGTTTTTAAGAGTGCTATTGGAGATGAGATTTTTTGCTATTGAATTGAAAATATAGTGGTTCTATACTGAAATTTAATAGTGAAAAATATCGCTCCAAGAGTGCTTTTAAAAATATGACAATAATTGTTTTACACTACTTAATAATGTAAAAAAAATGGCTAGAGCACGAAAGTACTCCAGCCATGATTATGTGTGAAATATATCGGATTATAGAATCAGCACGAAGCCGCCACCTCCAGCCATATTGACTGTGAAGGGTGAATTTGTAACCTCTACCTGCTCGATCTTGAAATCTGTACCGTTGTTGTCGGCGTTGACACCGTCACGATATAGTGTTGCGGAGCCAGATTTGCCTGTGATAGCCTCGATGTCGAGAGTTGCGGTGCGTGTGTCCCAGTTGTTGAGACCTCCGATGTACCATCTATCACCTTTGCGGCGTGCGGTGATGATATACTCTCCTATCTCTCCCTCCACAACACGACTCTCGTCCCAAACTGTTGGCATAGAGGCGATAAACTCTGTGCTCTCGGGGTTACGCTCGTAGGCTGTCGGGGTGTCGCACAACATATTGATCGGCGAGAAGAATACAACATACTGTGCAAATTGGCGGGTACGTGTTCCTTGACTCATTGGTGTTGTGAAACTAGGGTAGTATTGATTCTCGATATTATCGGCAAGAGAGTTGTATGTCTTAACTGCATTGCGCATAGCTCCTTGAGTGTAATCTACTGGACCTGCAACCATGCGGATAAAGGGCATAGTAACATCGTAGGTCACCTGGTCGCACTCTACAGGTTGCCACTTCATCTGCTCCAAACCGTGTACACCCTCGTAGTTGATAATGTTGGGGTATGTGCGCTCCATTCCTGTGGGTTTGTATGTGCCGTGAATATCCAACATCAACTTATACTTAGCTGTCATTGCTGCTGAACGCTCGTTGAAATTTACTAGATCTTGGCAGTCACCATTCATGAAGTCGATCTTGAAACCCTTAACGCCCATCTCGCTGTAGTGTTTGCACACTCTCTCCATATCACGGTCAAATGCATAGTATCCAGCCCATAAGATGATGCCTACATTGCGCTCCTTTCCATACGCTATGAGCTCCTTAAGGTCGATTTCGGGGACAACTTGCATCAAATCATAGACCTTATTAACTGACCATCCTTCATCTAAAATCACATACTCGATACCGTTGTTGCTCGCAAAGTCGATGTAATATTTGTAGGTGTCGTTGTTGACCCCAGCTTTGAAATCTACACCCTCTAAATTCCAGTTGTTCCACCAATCCCATGCAACCTTTCCGGGCTTAACCCACGATGTGTCGCCGATAACATTTTCGGCAGCCAATTTATAAACCACCTCGCTATTTGCAAGATCAGCATCCGTGCGAGAGATGATCGCTACACGCCAAGGGAATGAGCGTGCTCCATTGACACGTGCTATAAAGTTGTGGCGGCTCTTGACGAGAACTTGCAGGTTGTTGTAACCAGCATGCTCCTCCACATCATTGCGCACAGGGGCGAAGATTCCAGAAAGGGTGTTTTTTCCCATCTTTGCATTGAGATACATTCCGGGATAGTCACGAAGATCGCTCTCGGTGATGGTGATGCGTTTGTCGCCCTGCGCCTCGACACTTAGAGGAAGGAACATCAATCGGTTTTTATCTAGATCCGAAAGGTTCGATACGGTGTATGTATTTTCGAACGAATTGAATCAATCGGTTT
>JAWXSU010000192.1:0-2746 GCA_044434245.1 Rikenellaceae bacterium
ACACTACTTATAGTGGTTCTATACTGAAATTTAATAGTGAAAAATATCGCTTCAAGAGTGCTTTTAAAAATATGGCAATAATTGTTTTACACTACTTATATAACAACACGCTAAGAATGTGTACGGAGATCCGGATCGAAAGATTCGGATCTCTATTTTTTTGTCAATATTCATGTTTTAAAACATAACGTAATACGATAAGTGCAATCCTCCATGTCGCTTTAGTTATCGCACAAAGCAGAGCAAAGTATTGATATTGCTAATAAATCAATATGCACACTACAATATTAATTTGCATAAAATATTCTTGATTTATACATTTGCCCTCGACATCAACATAAAAGCCTACACTTAAAACAATGATGTACTGCATATTATTCCACCAATCCAGAGCAAAACATAAAGAGATTTTTTACTATTTTTTATTGCACAACACAAAGAACAGAAACTAAACATATATGAAAAAAATCACTAGCATACTAACCCTACTACTGCTCTATACTACTGCGTATAGTCATACGGAACACCATTCGCAGCAGGTCGAGATTCTCTTCGACTTCAATAGTTACGCTATTAACCTTGATCTTAATCAAAACCAAAGAGCATTTAACGAGCTGTCGGAACTTATTACAAATCTGCTAAATGACTCCTTGGTCACCGTCACAAAGGTCGAAATAAATAGCTACGCATCGCCTGAAGGAGAACGCCGTCTGAACGAAAGGTTATCTTCTAATCGCTCTCAAAGCCTCTACAATTATCTGCGTGACACAATCGCTATTCCCGATAGTTTAATAGAGATAAACAACATCGGCAGCGACTGGGATCAACTATATTATCTTGTTTCTCAATCACAAATGGATGAGAAAGATGATGTGTTAGATATTATCACCAATATCCCCGAGGAGACATGGCGTAGAGTCAACCCCAACGACAGGTGGCTAACGATGGTTGACAGTCGCAACAAACACCTTATGGATCTGCACGGTGGAGTGACTTACAACTATATGTTTGAAAATATATACCCGAAGCTCCGACGAGGAACTGTGGTGACGATATATTTTAAATCCACCGCTCCGGCAGTTGCAGGTGTGATACCACAAACAACTTCATCATACGCAACACAGCAAATGGTTACACAGATTAGCAGCGAAGATACATGTGAGTTAAATATCACAACATCGAAACCTATAATTGCGCTTAAAACAAATCTTTTGTTTGACATTATGACGCTTATTAATTTCGAATTAGAGGTATATATAAATAAAAATTGGTCAATTTGCGGAGAGTGGATATTCCCATGGTGGTCAAGCAGCAGCAAAGAGTCCAGCAAACGAAACTGCATACAACTACTCAATGGAAATATCGAGGGTAAATATTGGTTTGCCTCCCACCCTCAACGCCCCGTTATGACAGGGTGGTTCGCTGGAGTATATGCTGGCGGAGGGTTATACGACTTGGAGTACCACAAAGAGGGGTATCAAGGGGAATTTTTCATAGCTTTGGGGCTAAGTGGAGGATATGCTCACACCATAAATAAACGTGGTAATCTTCGAATGGAATACTCTCTAGGGGTAGGCGTATTAAAGAGCGACTATCGCCACTACGAAGAGCATTGGGGTATAGATAGTTCGTGGCATACCATTCGCAAAACCGATGGTACATACACTTGGTTTGGACCCACAAAGGCGAAAGCATCGCTCGTATGGTTAATAAATAAAACTATAAAATAGGAGATATAACATGAAAAAAATTATAACAAATATCTCTTTACTACTAATTGTAGCAACTTTCGCATCATCGTGCGAGCGCAAAACATTAACCACAGAGTGTTTGTGCACATCAACCATGCTAATCCCTATTGATGTAGATTGGTCGGTGTGCGGTGTGACCCCTCAAAATGTAACGTTGCTTATTTACAACAAAGAGAATGGTGATCTGTACTATGAACACTACTACGAACACAACATCGAAGATATCCAATCATACGTTCGACTTGGCGAAGGTGAATACACAGCAGTAGTTTTCAATGAATTACGGGATCAAATCAACTATATCTCATGCGTTGACCACCAAAATCTATACACTCTGAAATTCGAAAGCGAGACATCCACACCTCTACGATCACGCTTGGAGAGTCGTGGCTATGTTAGCCAAGTGGGCGATTTAGCGGTTGCGACAATCGAAAATATCGAGATTACACAAGAGAAGATCCTAGAGGCTGAGAGTATCGTGGCGGAGTATTACTCATCGACAAAAGCCGCAGAGTTATCAGCGTCGACCAAATCTACGGTAGAGTCACTGTTGGATGTTCAACCCACAAAAAAGAGCAGCACAATAGAGATAAATGCTCATATCACGGGGATTCATAACGCTCGCACACCGGCACTAGTCGATCTTATCAATTTGGCCGATGGCTACTACGTTTATGGCGATCAAAATAGTAGTTCAACATCGACTCTACAGTTCACCACAAGCGACATCGACTACGATGATGGCTCTACACGTGATGGTGTAATATCGACAACCATCACAACATTTGGAACACTCTCCGACAGAAGTTCAACGTCGGGACATGATGACGACACGGCTGTGACTCTTGACATACTCTTTCAATTAATTAACGAGAGTAGCGATGAGGTAAATTTAACAAAAGATGTAACGGACGACATCACCCACACCCAACTCAGCGATGGCTCATATTATATCACAATCAACACCACATTCACCGATGCCCTACCTGATGTTG
>JAWXSU010000193.1:0-2741 GCA_044434245.1 Rikenellaceae bacterium
TGAACGAATGGTGGGGTTATGAGGCAAAACTTCATCGTAAATTTAGATAATTTCCTCCCCTCGTTCCTCCATCAACTTAACAGCCATATCCTTAAGTTTATACTTCTGGATCTTGCCACTTGCAGTCATCGGAAATTCATCGATAAAGAATATATATTTTGGGATTTTATAGCGTGCAATATTACCCTCACAGAATCCCCTAATATCAGCTTCGCATAGCTGCTGACCCTCTTTGAGTGTGATAAAGACGCCGACCTGCTCTCCGTAACGAGGCGATGGCACACCCACAACTTCAACACCCTTGATTTGGGGGATGTTAAATAGGTAATTCTCAATCTCACGAGGGCAGATATTCTCTCCTCCTCTAATTATCATCTCTTTGATACGTCCCGTGATATGGAAATATCCATTTTTATCACGAAGACCCAAATCGCCAGAGTGTAGGAATCCTCTCTCGTCGATCACCTCTGCTGTCGCTTCGGGGTTATTATAGTACCCCTTCATAACATTCCATCCACGACAACACACCTCTCCCTGCTCACCATCGGGCAACTCTTCGCCTGTGGTGTGGTCGAGGATTTTAACCTCAATGCCGGGGAACTCTCGTCCTACTGTTGTTGCACGGATCTCTGTGGGGTCATCAAAATCAGAACCCGTCATGCCGGGTGAACTCTCCGTGAGTCCATAGATGCTGATAACATTACAGTTCATCTTACCCATCACAGCATTCATAGTTTCGATCGGGCACACCGCACCCGCCATGATACCTGTGCGCAATGATTTGAGATCAAAAGTGTCGAATTGAGGGTGGTTCAACTCCGCAATAAACATTGTTGGCACACCATATAATATGGTACATCTCTCCTTGTGGATCGACTCCAACACCTTCAGAGGATCAAAATCCTCCAAAAGCACCATCGTTGCACCATGTGTTATAACTGCGCAAAGAGCCAAAACGCATCCGAAACAGTGGAACATCGGTACGCAGACAAGCAGCTTATCCGCTGCACTATATCTCATAAACTCACCCGTAGCCTTTCCGTTGTTGAGGATGTTGTAGTGGGTCAACAGCACACCTTTAGGGAATCCTGTTGTTCCCGATGTGTATTGCATATTCACCTCGTCGTGGCAATTTATCACCTCCTGCAATGCGTCATACTCCGAGCGAGGTAGTGAAGATCCTAATGTCACCAACTCTTCGATATTATACATTCCTGCAGGTCGACCCTCACCGATGTAGACTGCGTTTCTAAGCTCCGGAAGTTTAGCAGAACAAATCGCCTCTCCCTCCTTTAGGGTCAACATCTCGGGGACTACTGAGTGGAGAATATCCACGTAATTTGAATCCCTGTATTCGCCAATCATACACATTGTGTGGATGTCGGCATTATTCATTATGTACTCCAACTCGGTCGCTTTGTAGTTGGTATTGACTGTCACCAGCACCGCCCCTAAACGTGCGGTAGCGAAGAACACTGTGATCCAGTCGGGGTGATTATTTGCCCATATTCCGACCTTCTTTCCACTCTCAACTCCCATATTTTGAAATGCCAACGCAAGAGAGTCCACTCTGCGTGAGAACTCTGTGTAGGTGTATCTAACACCCAAATATGGCGATACCAAAAACTCCTTCTCGGGGCTCTCTTTAGCCCACTTCTCTATTATTCCACCTAATGTGTAGTCAATTAATTCCATAATGTCAAAGTATATATTAGCCAAAGAGGTGGGAATCACCCCACCTCTTCGTATTTTATTTGCGGTTTTTCCACAAATCGCTCATCTCCTCCAAACTCTTACCTTTGGTCTCTGGAACAAACTTCCAAACAAAGATAATCGAAAGGGCGCAGAATGCTGCATACATCATATATGTACCACCTAAGCTGATAGCCGAAAGTGTAGGGAATGTCGATGAAACTAAGTAGTTTGCAATCCACTGTGCCGCCACAGCAATCGCAATCGCCTTACCTCGAATTGTGTTAGGGAAGATCTCCGAGATTAACACCCAACAGATTGGACCCCATGACATCATAAATGATGCTGTATAAACAATCATAGCAACAAGAGCTGCAACTCCGATAAGGTTCATGAATGACAATAGTCCAAGAGATGCCATACCGATCATCATACCGATAGAACCAACGATAAGGAGCGGTTTGCGTCCCCATTTGTCAACCGTGAGGATCGCAACAACAGTAAAGATGATGTTGATAAGACCCATAACAACAGTTTGAACCATCGCAGCATCACCCGACGAACCCATGCTCTCGAAGATACGAGGTGCGTAGTATAGAGCCACATTGATACCGATTGCTTGTTGGAAGAACGACAACATAATACCGATTGCAACAACCGCAATACCGTAGCTCAATAGCGGCTCACTCTTCTCACGAGTTGTACTTTTGATATCCGCCAAAATAGATGTTGCCTTCTCCGAACCATTGATACGAGTAAGTACCGACAATGCCTTTGCCTCGTCACCAATCATCGCCAAATAGCGAGGGGTCTTAGGTACTAACAGCAACAACAATCCGAAGAGTCCCGCAGGAACTGCCTCGCTGAGGAACATACGACGCCATCCGATAGCGATCATAGCCTCTTGTGTAGCGAGGTTATCTTTGATAAGGTAGTTTACAAAATATACCACCAACATACCGAAGATGATAGCAAATTGGTTGCACGACACAAGAGTACCACGCACCTCAGCTGGAGCTAACTCCGCAATATACATAGGACAAACCGCC
>JAWXSU010000194.1:0-2719 GCA_044434245.1 Rikenellaceae bacterium
TATCTTGATATCGGTGCGTATCGGATGGTGTGTTATACCATTGGTGTCATATATAAGTACTCCTCCCGGGCGAATCATCGCCTCAAACTTCGACATTGATTGTTGATTGAGAATGATCGCCGTGTCGAACTCGTGAGACACGGGTGATGAAATTTGTCTATCCGACAATATCACCGTAACATTGGCTGTTCCGCCACGCATCTCGGGTCCATACGATGGCATCCATGTCACCTCGAAACCCTGCATAACTCCAGAGTAGGCTAGGATTTTACCCATTGAGAGAACTCCTTGTCCTCCGAAACCTGCTATAATAACTCTTTCCTTCATTGTATTGGTTATTTTTGTGTTGGGACTTTAATATCTCCAAGAGTGTAGTACGGAAGAAGGTTCTCTGCCAGCCACTCGTTGGATTTTACGGGTGACATCTTCCATCCGCTACTACATGTGCCGACGATCTCGACCATCGAGAACCCTCCACCCGACATTGCATTCTCGAACGCCGTGCGGATCGCTTTTTTACATTTGCGAACATTTGCAGGCGAGTGTACGCTTTGTCGTGATATAAATGTCGCACCATCAAGTTGAGCTATCATATCGGCGATTTTGAATGGATAGCCATTAAGTTCAGCCTTGCGCCCCTCTGGGGTTGTGGCAGTTTTCATTCCTAGAAGTGTTGTTGGAGCCATCTGACCTCCAGTCATTCCATATATCGCATTGTTGACATATATCACAGCGATACTCTCGCCACGTGCTGCGGCATGTATCGTTTCTCCCGTACCGATTGCCGTGAGATCGCCATCGCCTTGGTAGGTGAATACCAAACGATCGGGGTGCACACGTCGTGTTCCAGTAGCTACGGCACATGCACGTCCATGAGCCGCCTGAATCCAGTCGGTATTGATGTAGTGATATGCAAATACAGAGCAGCCAACAGGGGATACTCCAATAGCTTTACCCGCAGCTCCCATTTCGCCAATCACCTCGGCGATGATTTTATGCACCGTGCCGTGGCTACATCCAGGACAGTAGTGCATCACTCTATCGATTATAAGTTTTGGTGTAGAGTAGACTAAATTTTCAGCCTTAATTTCAACCTCAGCCATATTTTTATTCCTTGTTTATCAATTTACTTTTAAGAGCCTCCCACACTTCGTCGGGGCTAAATATCATACCACCTTGGCGACCATAATGAACCACAGGTGCAATGTTTCCGACTGCCAATCTCACATCTTCGATCATCTGCCCAGCGTTAAGCTCTGCAGAAAGAAATCCTTTAACACCACGCTCTGCGAGTTTTGTGATTGCGGCGTATGGATATGGATATACCGTGATTGGGCGCAGAAGACCAACTTTATACCCCGCCTCACGAGCAATCTCTACGGTTGATGCACATATGCGAGCCGAAGAGCCAAAAGCAACGATTACATACTCTGCATCGTCGCACTCAATCTCTTCCCATCGAGCCTCGCACTGCATAGCCTCATACTTAGCTATGAGACGCTGATTTACCCTCTCCATGTCGGGAGCCTCCAAAGCTAGTGAAGTAACAACATTCGACTCTCTTTCGCCTTTGTTGCCATTTGCAGCCCAAGGTTGTTCGGTTGCTACCTCTTCGTCGGTTTTGCGAGTGCGTTGTGGTGAGAGTACCACCTTCTCCATCATCTGACCAATTATACCATCGGCAAGGATCATTGCAGGGTTGCGATATTTAAACGCCATATCCAAAGCATCCGCCACATGGTCATGCATCTCTTGCACGGAGTTAGGTGCAAAAACAATTAGGTGAAAATCACCATGTGCACCACCCTTGCACGCTTGAAAGTAATCACTCTGCGATGGCTGGATTGTGCCAAGTCCTGGTCCTCCACGTTGACAGTTCACGATAAGACACGGAAGTTCAGCTCCCGCCAAGTAGCTCATACCCTCACCCATAAGGCTGATTCCGGGACCCGACGACGACGTCAATACTCTTTTGCCAGTTGCCGCAGCACCATATACCATATTGATGGATGCGATCTCTGATTCGGATTGCAACACGACCATTCCTGTGCTCTCCCAAGGCTTCATCTCCATGAGCGTCTCCATCACCTCGGATTGAGGGGTGATAGGATACCCGAAGTATGCGTCGCAACCATAACGAATTGCGGCGTGAGCGATCACCTCATTGCCCTTCATTAATTTTATCTCTTCCATAATCTATTCTACTTTTTGACGATAAACAGTGATGCAGTTGTCGGGGCAGATTATTGCGCACGACGCACATCCTGTACATTGATCCCCTTTGACCATTATTGCGAAGGGGTAACCTTTACCATTGACTTCGCTGGATAGCGAGAGCACTTGAAGTGGACAGGCGGTGACACACACTCCACACCCCTTGCATCTCTCGTTGTCAACCACGATAGTACCTTTGATCTTTGCCATTATTTACTAATTTTAAGTTTCATGCCATCGCAAATGTAATTAAAATTTGCTAGTCTGATTCATTATTCGTCATTTTTTTTGCATAAGTAGTGTTTTTTTAACATTTCAAACTGTTTGTCTTTTGTTTGAATCTCCTAATAATCATGGATGTGCGTCATGCGAATTTTTTTTTGAAAAAAAAGTTTATGTTATAAGTAGGGTAAAATAATTATTGGTGTGTTTTTAAGAGTGCTATTGGAGATGAGATTTTTTGCTATTGAATTGAAAATATAGTTATTCTATATTGAGATTTAAT
>JAWXSU010000195.1:0-2690 GCA_044434245.1 Rikenellaceae bacterium
CTATCATATATACTTCATAATCCTCGGTCGTATATGATAGCTTAATACAATCATCACCATCAAAAACACTCGCTAAGTTCTCTGCGAGGTCGAGTCCATCGGGTTCGTAGCCACGCTTTTGACATAGCTTTATCATCTCATAATTGGCAAATGCCACAAATGCGTTTATGTCAATCCATTTCATACTGATGATATATTAAGCGTCAACAACTCTTTTGATGTAAAATATCTCTTGTTCGATGTCTGAAATTGAACTATTAAGTTCTAAACTCTCTTTTTTTTCGAAAGACACACATCACAAACACCACACACAGTGGGCTCTTTATCTCCGAAGTAGCTCCCTAGCAACGACGAGCGACATGAATCGTTATTGTTTATATACTCCAACATCTTCGCTATCCGATCTTCGCACATCTCACGACGATGAAGATATGTGTCGGGCGATATGTAGAGTTCATCTCTTTTAGAGCGGTTCTTATAAAGGCGAATAATGGGGGAGTGAGTAGAAGATACATAATATACAACCCTCAAGATACTCAGCTCCTTTAGCGACTCTACAACATCATCATACGACAGTTGACACCACGACGCTATCTCATTCTCATCAATCTTCTTCAGATCCGAAAAGACTCCTCCATAGAGTCGCATAACACAATTCATCACACGATCCAATATGGGTTTAGTAATTCGGGCATCATACAATGCATCTCGTTGGATTCTAAACATAACCTTCGAGGGGATTGTTGCATCTTCGATGTATGCCAGATATCCATTCATCTCTAATATTTTAAATGCGCTTCGTACGGTTGATCCAAACAATTTTCGTTGACGACAAAAATCAAAGAGGTTAAATTTATAGGATATGAATGCGCCCACTTCGAAAGGGATAGATAGATATGAACATAGGTTATCATATATCGTTTTAACATCTTCGATGGGTGGAAACTCCATCATCACTCGTTTCCTGATGCGGCTCTCGTCGCTCTCCGCCACCAACAATAGTGCGTAGCTACGTCCTCCATCACGCCCCGCACGCCCCGCCTCTTGGTAGTATGCCTCCAAGGAGTCGCACATGGAGTTATGGATCACGAACCGCACATCGGGCTTATCAATACCCATTCCAAAGGCATTCGTTGCCACCATCACACGGCACTTATTCGTTATCCACTCCTCTTGACGTATTAGGCGTTCTCCATAGGGAAGAGCTCCATTGTAATATGTCGCCGACACACCATCTTGATTTAGAGCCTCTGCAATCTCTACCGACTCCTCTCGGGTGCGCACATATATTATACCACTACCCTCGACACTACGCAACACACTTTCGATCTGTAGACGTTTATTATCGTCGTGTCTTACAACATAACTAAGGTTGGGGCGTGAGAAGTCGCTACGTATTATGTGACGTGAGCGAAACGACAACTGCGTCATGATATCCTCCGCCACGACATCTGTTGCCGAAGCCGAAAGAGCTAGTAGTGGGACTGATGGGATAACCTCTCTAATTTTCGAGATATTGAGATATGAGGGTCTAAAGTCATACCCCCACTGCGAGATACAGTGAGCCTCATCTACAGCGACCAACGATACTGTCATCTTTTGCAGACGAAGCAAAAATATCTCTGTCTCGACACGCTCTGGAGATAGATACAAAAACTTCACATCGCCATACACACAATTATCCAACGCTCGATCAATATCACGCCGTGAAAGTCCCGAATGAACCGCCACCGCCGATATCCCCCGTCGTCGCAATCCATCGACCTGATCCTTCATTAGTGCGATGAGGGGAGAGACCACAACACACACACCATCCATCATTAGAGCTGGCACTTGATATGTTATAGATTTTCCACCTCCAGTTGGCATCAAAGCGAGTGTATCGACACCACGATTTACCGAATCTATGATCGCTCGTTGCACGGATCTAAATTCGGTATATCCCCAATATTTGTATAGTATCTGCTCCGCCGAGAGCCCTTTTTCACCCTCGGCAACACCATTTCGTCTGCGTTTTGCATAAATATATGATTGGCGTCTATATCTACTAAAAGGCTAGGGGGCTTTTTACATCTTCCCCAAGGGATTATTAATTTCACATATTAGCTGTATATCACCCGACTAAACATATACCCAACCCACGCAAACCACTTGCGCCCACTCCGATAGCTCAAGTCCTGGTCATTCGCATAAGCCTCTTGCTCAAAGGTCACCATCTTGTAAGCGTCTATTGTACCATTAAACCAACTCCACACCCATTGATAAAACCACTCGACGCCATACCAAATGTAAAACGCAGGTATAGCCGTAGCCATCCACCACCAACTCCAACCGCACAGCGGTATCAATACGGCAAGTAATCCACCTGCCAATAACCCCACCTCGACCATCTGATAGCAATGGATCATCTCGTGGTTTTCAGTTTTCTCGGTCACAACCGCTCCCTTTCGGGCAAACAGCACCCCAAAGAGGTTGAAGATATACCCCTCGCAGGGGAAGTTTTTGTTATAAAATACTTTCATCATCTTGTGATATTAATGTTGTAATAGCCTTCGCCTTGCACTCCTCGCAATAATCGTAGTATGCTTGCCATTCATCGGGCTTAGTCTCTTTTTGTCGCTGTATAGCCAACTCCTGCGAGGTGCTATATCTCTGGGCTATATATTGCTCGACGAGCTTATTTTTAGCCT
>JAWXSU010000196.1:0-2690 GCA_044434245.1 Rikenellaceae bacterium
ATATGGCGGAGCGTAATGTCTCACCACCTCCCATGGGTTTTTGCGTGTAAAGAGTGCTGCGACGATATACAAAAAGGCTAACCATACGAAGTGCGCAACCAAAACTACCCCCATGACATTTATAAATATAGGGAGTTGCGATGTTAGAGCCCCCTCGTAGCTCAAGATCGCAAAATTCGCCGCTATGAATATTGGAAGTATCGGTATCAACACACGCTTAATGAGAAGTAGCACCATCTTTTGAAACTCGTCGAGAAGTGCAACAATCGCCACCGAGCTGCTCCATACTGCAGCCAACCCCACCATTATCGCCAACGTAAGAGCTGTCATCACCCCCATCACTGGAGGGATATTTAATTCGAAAACCAACTCCGGAACACTACGCACAACCTCCGTGGCAGATCCGATCGTCAACTTCGGGATGATAGCATATCCGAGTGCCATCGCCATGAAAGCTGCCCCCACAGATGATACGTAAGCGAGAGTCAGCGACACCCCTACTAATCGAGATGCCACCCCTCCCATCTTTGCAATTGACGAGGCTATGAATGCGAGAATGATGAGTGGCACAAAGAACATTATGAGTTGCCCCAACAGATGTTTGAGCGTAACCACAACATTCATCACCCCCTCCCCACAAAGAGGTCCTAGGAGCAACCCAGCCACAACTGCGACTAGCAATTTAAAGAGTGTCGAGTTGAATATTTGCTTTACCATATTTGTTATTTTTTTTGAAATGAGCACAAAGATAGTAACAATTTTCGTGCGCCATATACTTGTCAGAAAAAAACGCACCTTTGTTGCGTGATTATAAAAAAAGAAAGTCAATATTTTGGTCGAAAGTATTCGAATCCAAAATATTGACTTTCTTTTTTTGTTAAACACGTGGGGGTATTTTTAGTATACCCTCCCCCCCCCTTGTTTTATATCGGGGTGTTAAAACACAAATGTGTTGATACTGTTAGCCGATGCAGCAACATTGTACTCCTTCGAGTTGATGTTTAGAGTTAGGTTAGTATCCTCGCCGCTACGATCCATGTAGAGCACAATAATTTGACCATCAGGGTTTTCGAATACAAGACCATCGAAATCCTCTGGTGACGAAATGTATCTAGCACCTGGTTTCACGAAATGGCTGATGTGTTTCATTAGATAGTATTCGTGAGTGAATCGGTAGCTATTATCCGCTTTGTCGACAACAACGAGTGAGTTTTGAGCCCATCCCCAACGGCTGATACCACCCTCCAAAAGAGAGATGTTCCAATACATATATGCCGAAGTTCCATTGTCGAAGTAGTGCTTAAGCAGACTCCATGAATACTCCGCACCCTTCCAGTCGTTCTTACCATCGCCACACTCCTGCTCCGTTTGGTATAGTTTCATATCTGGGTATGACTCGTGGATTCCACCGATAGCACCCTTTCCTGCCCATTGGAAACCTACGGCTGTGACATATTGGCGGCACTTAGGATCTAAAAGCATAGTGTCAACCAATTTTGTGTTTGCACGCTCAACAGTACCCACCATAACATCTACATCCAACGCAGCCATCTTAGGACCAAGATATTCGCCAATGAAGTTGCCGAGTGACTTTGCAGTCCACAAGCAGCTAGGGAAAATTTGAGCAGAGTTGAACTCATTTTGTGGCATAACCGCAAAAATGTCGATACCTTGCTCACGATATGCTTTGATGTATTTCTCGAAGTATAGAGCATAAGCCTCCAGATACTCAGGCTCTTGGATAAACATATCTGTACCCTCCCAACCTCTTTTTTCGGGGTCTAGACCATTGTGATATGCAGGGTCGATCTTGTGATCTTCGGTACGTGCAGCGTAGTGCTTGTTGTACTTGAACCATGAAGGTGGACACCATGGTGATCCCCAAATTTGTAGCTCAGGGTTTAGTGCTAGCGCAGAGTGGATAAATGGTATAAGGGTGTTTTTGTCGTGGTCGATAGAGAAGTTCTCCATCGCAAAATCACCTTCGGTCTCGTTGTACGAATACCAATCTGTCGAGAAGTCGTTTGCAGCAACTGGCATGCGGCAGATGTTGAAATTAGCACCCGTATTTGGTGCAAAAAGTTCAGTGATAACAGCTTGACGATCCTCCTCGCTAAGAAGAGATAGTGATGTCCAACCAAGTTCGTTGAAACAACCACCAAAGCCATCAACAGTTTGCCCCTTGTCAGAAAGCGAGATTGAGAATGTTTTGTTTTGAGCACCCTCGCTTTGTGGGGTTACCGCCTCGCTCCATGTCGTAGACTCTGTTGTGACAATTTGTTGGTAGCTTTCTGTGCCACACGACGCTAAAAGAAGTAGTGATGCGGCAGATGAGAGCATGAAATTCTTTCTCATAGGTTTTAGTTTTTTATGGTTTTAGGTTAATTTTGCTCACATTCGAGGAGTTTAGAACCAACAACTCTCAAATATTCGGCTATATCGCCTACAAATTTACACAAAAAAAAGTTATTATTTTAGAATCTTTAAGTTTATCTCATCTCTCTTAGCAATTATAGCGAGAAAAACTTAAACAGATTCTTTATTTTATGAAAATTGACCATACTAAGTAGTGAAAAACAATTATTGCCATATTTTTAAAAGCACTCTTGGAGCGATATTTTTCACTATTAAATTTCAGTATAGAACCACTATAAGTAGTGAAAAACAATTATTGCCATATTTTTAATAGC
>JAWXSU010000197.1:0-2670 GCA_044434245.1 Rikenellaceae bacterium
GGAGATGAGATTTTTTGCTATTGAATTGAAAATATAGTGGATCTACATTGAAATTTAATAGTGAAAAATATCGCTTCAAGAGTGCTTTTAAAAATATGGCAATAATTGTTTTACACTACTATAGTGGTTCTACATTGAGATTTAATAGTGAAAAATATTGCTACAAGAGTGCTATTAAAAATATGGCAATAATTGTTTTACACTACTTAATTATTGCTGCTCAAACAATAATTGTTTAATATAAACCATAAAATCTTCGGGCGTCTTAGAGCCCGTAATACGACCTACAACCTTTCCATCCAAATCAAAAATTAAATATGTCGGGATAGATTCTATCGAATACTTCTGCGCAAACTCCTTACCCACGCCCTCATCAATATTATACTTAGCACTCACAAATCTCTGTGCCATAAACTCTCCGACATCCTCTCTCGAAAAGACCTGTTGTTCCATCATTCTGCATGGTGGACACCAGTTTGCATAGATATCTATAAAAACCAACTTATTTTGCTCCGTTGCTAGTCGCTTAAGTTCGTCGGTCGACACATCATAGAATTTAACCTGCGCTGAGGCTGCTGTGACCATAAGTAGCGTAGCTACTGAAAAGATAATTTTTTTTAACATATTCTTTTGTTTTTAATATTACTCCTTCATTGTCGAGAGCAAACCACATGCCGCCTGAATATCTTCGCCTCTCGATCTTCTGATTGTTGTGTGAATTCCCTTCTCGGTGAGCGTATCACGGAAACGGATTATCTTCTCGTCGCTGGGTGAAAAGTATGGCGAGTCAGGAATCTTATGAAACTTAATGATATTTAGTCGACACTTCACACCATTCAACAGACGACACAGCTCACGAATGTGATGCGGCGAATTATTCTTACCACTCATTAATATATATTCGAACGAAACCCTGCGCTGGCGAGTAAAATCATACTCACGCAATATACTAATAATATCGGCTATAGGGTAAGCTCTCTCGATAGGCATAATTTCTGCACGCTCATCACTATAGGGATTATGCAGACTCACAGCTAAATGCACAGATGTCTCATCCAGAAATTTACGCAACTCTCGCCCCACTCCTGCCGTAGATAGCGTGATGCGATATGGCGACCATCCATATCCCCACTCCGAGGTTAGGATCTCTATAGCGATTAGCACATTATCCATATTATCTAATGGCTCACCCATCCCCATGAACACCAAATTTGTCAATGTGTCAAACTCCGGAAGCGATGCCATTTGATTTAGTATCTCATTTGCTGTCAACGACGCACGCAATCCCTGCCTCGCCGTAGCACAAAATGTGCACCCCATACGACACCCCACCTGCGACGAAACACACAGAGTTGCACGATCGCCATCGGGAATATATGCCGACTCTATAGAGTCTCCACCATGGGTTTTAAAGAGATATTTTTTTGTTCCATCTGTTGCAACACTCTCAAAAGATGGTGCTATGCGACCCACGCAATACTCCATTTTTAGAGCTTCACGACTCTTCGCCGAGAGGTTTGTCATCTCGTCAATAGATAAAATATGCTTTGCATACAACCAATTTGCAATTTGTTTGGATGCGAATTTAGGGAGTCCTAGACGCTCACAAACATCTCTTAATTGACTGATACTCTTACCATATAGGGGTGTTAATTGTGCTACCATTGGGTGATATTAGGATATTGAATTGTGGCAAAGATATTAAAAAACGAAGAATTTTCATGATTAAGTATACGAATTTAAAATTTTTATAACTATATTTGTGGTCAAGTGGGGGGAGTTAGCAGTTTTTGTGATTTCGATATTACAAAACTCCTTGCTATAGAGAGATAGTAAAATAAACAAAAATATTAATTGATAATAAACAATGGAACTTAAAAAAACGCCTAAAGCTGACCTGTCGAACAAAAGAAGCCTTTTGCTTGAGATCGGTCTTATCGTTGCGTTGGCTGTTGTTATCGCAGCCTTTGCTTACACTCCTAAAGAGCACCGCATTGAGAAGGTCGAAATGAACATTGCTGTCGTAGAGGAGCAAATCATCGAGATTACTCGCCAAGATCTTAAACCACCAGCACCACCAAAGAAGGTTGAGATCAAAGTAATTAGTCAACTTCTAGAGGTTGTGACAAACGATACAACTATCGAAGATGAGATCGACTTTACAGAGTTCGACGAGGAGACAGCCGTATTGGATAACATCGAGGGTAGCGATGAGGCTATCGAGGATGACCAACCATTCTTGATTGCTGAGACTATGCCATCATTCCAAGGTGGAGGTCTTGACAAGTTTCACAAGTGGGTACAAACAAATGTTCGATATCCTCAAATTGCACAAGAGAATGGTATCTCTGGTCGTGTAACTTTGACATTCGTTGTCGAGAAGAATGGTACAGTGTCGAACATCCAAGTTCTACAATCTCCTGATAGCTCGCTTGCTGAAGAGGCTGTAAGAGTTTTGAGCAAATCTCCAACGTGGACTCCGGGAAAACAACGTAACCAGACAGTTCGTGTAAGATTTACACTCCCTGTAGTGTTTAGCCTTTCAAACTAATAAGTTTATATATCACCTTACAAAATAGGTGTTGCATAAATATTGCACAGGGGTATCTTTTAAAAGAGGATACCCCTTTTTATAAGAGGGGGGGGAGGAGTATTAGTCCCCTTCCAAAC
>JAWXSU010000198.1:0-2639 GCA_044434245.1 Rikenellaceae bacterium
TCGCCACTTCCATTCAAAGCAGGTGTCGATGTCACGGGAGATCTCAACGACTATAAGTTTAAGATCACTAAGGCGAAACTCAAAAAAACCGATTTTGATGAGCAACGAACCATATATGATGAGTATCGAAGCGGTATAGATGCCTCGGCAGATGCTCTCCAACAAGAGATTGACGCCAAACGAGAGGCGGCAAAGGAGAGACGACGTGCGCAAAGAGCAGAGCAAGAGAGGTTGGAGGCGGAGGCTGCAGCTCTCGAAGAGGAGATCTCAGATGAATTAATTCAAGAGGTTGAGGCTAAGTCCCAAATTGTGGGGGAAGAGGAAGGTGAGGAGCAATCTACAACAGAGTCTGAGTTGCAGGAGTCTGAACCTCAGTAGTATAGTTGTGCTGTTACTCTAGGTTTTGTTCTTTGTGAATTAGCTTTCTCGCTTTTCGGTCGTGCAGAAATATCTGAAGTGAGTTTATTACATTTTGCCAAATGATATATGCTGTAGGGGCGATCGAAGATATCGGAGTAAGGAACGATTGCGCTAGCCACACAGCGAGAACCGTGTTTTTCTGCCCGAGGGATTGACCAGCTGTGATCGTTTCACCATAGTTTCTACCAATAATACGCCCCAATGAAAATTGCATGACACACGCAACAAATGCAATAATCGCTAACCCGAACTGCTCAAAAAGTGTTGCTGAGCCGTTGTAGCCGAGAATAAAAGATGTAGTTCTACCAAGGGTTATAATCATAGATATAATCCATAGGTAGAATGAGATCTGGCTATTGCGTCCGATTAAATCTGCTACACTTCGCCACACCACCTTTAATATCTGTGCTGCAACAAATGGAGCTATGAGAATCGGAGCTACACGTGCCATGATTTGCAAAAAAGTGCACTCCCCATTTCCGAATGTCGCTAAAATATATGGTGCGACGACTGCGATTGCGAAGTTGCAAAAGAGGCTATATGAGGCTATAGATGCCACATTTGCCCCCAATATACCACCTATAGCAACAGCTCCCATGGCGATTGGAGCGAGAAAGCATATCATCGCCCCCTGCGCTAGAATTACCCCCATAGGCAACATCGCAAAGTAGCTCCCCACAGCCATTGTAATTTGAAAAAGTAGCAGGGTGATATGCATAGTCGACACCTTCATATCTGAGATGCGCACCTTGCAAAATGTCACAAACAACATTCCAAATATTAGAGAGGGGGCAAGTTGAAAGTTCGTCAACTCATCAAGCGTGGTGAGCGGCGAGTGAAATAACACACCGCTACACATCGCAATAATCATCGCAAAGGGGCGGAGGTTTTGGCGTATGGAGTTTACGATTTTCATCCTTTGCGACGAATTAGTAGCATACCGATAAATGTAAATGCTGCGTTGTAGATAAGAATCTCGAAACCAATCTTGTAACCCCACACGTGAGATAGTGTCCACTCCCCCGATATTGTCAATATTAACGATGATATAGCAACAAGAGGCATTAGTTGGTCACGGATTTTGAATTTAGTTAATATTCCAAATGCAAACATTCCGAGTATTGGACCATAAGCATACCCAACAAATTTAAAGAGTGTGTTGATGACACTTTGGTCACTCACCTTTCCGACAACCATAATAAGCACCACAATAATTAGGGCTAGAGCACTGTGGACTCTGTGGCGAACACGAGTTAGCTCCTCCTCTTGGTATTTGCTCTCACCCCCCAATAGATCAACCGTGAAAGAGGTTGTTAGAGCAGTGAGTGATGATGCGGCAGATGAAAGTGTCGATGACGAGAGACCCAATATAAAAAGTATTCCGACGATGGTTGGTAATCCACCATTTACGGCAATCAGCGAGAAGAGTTGATCCCCTTTGGCGGGGAGAGGTATTGCATTGGCATCTGCATATATATATAGGAGTACTCCTAGTATCAAAAACAAAAGGATGACAAATATTTGGCATAATGCTGTCACCATAATATTGATTTGAGCATGCCTACGATCTACGCAACTCAAATTGCACTGCATCATATCTTGATCTAGCCCCGTCATTGCGATGAGCGAGAATACTCCGGCAAAAAACATCTTCCAGAAGTAGTATGGTGACGAGGGATCGTCGAAGAAAAATATTTGTGAATAGCTAGAGTCAAAAACATGGGTAACACTCTCTATAATATCCCATCCCAACGAAGACGAAATAAATATTATCGATAGCACCAAACTCCCCACCAAACATAGCGTTTTTAGAGAATCTGTCCATATAAGAGATTTAACTCCCCCCTTTCGTGTTGCCCACCACACAACCGCCACACAGAGAAGAGCATTCACAATAAATGGGATGTTGTAGTGGTCAAAAAGTAGGAGTTGCATCACGGTACACATTATATATATGCGTAGTGCTGCGATTGTCACCTTCGAGAGAAAAAATATCCACGCACCGCTTTTGTGAGACCTCTCGCCAAATCGTTCGTCGAGATATTGATACAACGACGTGACCCTTAATTTATAAAATAGCGGAATAAGTACAAATGCGATCACCGCCTGACCCACAGTAAATCCGAGTGTCATCTGCATATACGAAAAGCCATCTGCTCGCACCGAACCTGGCACGGAGACAAATGTTATGCCCGACATTGCCGCCGCAACCATCGCCA
>JAWXSU010000199.1:0-2616 GCA_044434245.1 Rikenellaceae bacterium
AATATTTTTCACTATTAAATCTCAATGTAGAACCACTATATTTTCAATTCAATAGCAAAAAATCTCATCTCCAATAGCACTCTTAAAAATACACCAATAATTATTTTACCCTACTTATCTATTGTACAATCTTTTTGCCAAATAATATTCTTCAACTCCACCCAACATAAAATAGACCTTAAAAGTTATATGGTAAATTATTTGTAAAAAATTACGTTACAAAGTTGTTAATATGAAAATATATTTATAATTTTAAATTCATAAACCAAAAACATTACTTAAAACTTCGAATTATGAAAACTTACGTAGCAAAAGAGATTAAAGATATTGTCTTGATCGGTGCTCCCGGCACAGGCAAAACGACACTCGCAGAAGCAATGGCTTATGAGGGTGGTGTTATCGACCGCCGAGGCACAATCGAAGGATGCAATACAATTTCGGACAATAGCGACATCGAACACGAATACAAACGCTCGATATACTCTACTACCCTATTCACTGAGTTTATGGGACGTAAACTCAACATTATTGATTGCCCAGGATCGGACGACTTCTGTGGTGCTCTTTTCTCTGCTTTCAAAGTTGGAGATATTGGCGTGTTTTTGTTCAATGCTCAAAGCGGATGGGAGGTTGGCTCGGAGATTCAGGCTCGTTACGCTCGTCTACTCAAGACACCCGTGATTGGTGTAATTTCTCAGCTCGACCACGACAAAGCAAACTTCGAAAGTGCGTTCGAAAGCATCAAAGCTGCTGCTGGTCTTAAACCTGTATTGGTACAATACCCTATAAATCAGGGTGCTGAGTTTGACTCATTCATCGATGTGTTGATGATGAAGATGTATCGATTCACCGACACCAATGGTTCTCGTGAAGAGTTAGACATCCCAGCTGATGAGATGGATAAAGCGTTGGAGCTGCACCGTGAGCTCGTAGAGATCGCTGCCGAGAATGACGAAGCTCTCATGGAGCTCTACTTCGACAAGGGTAGCCTCACTCAAGATGATATTCGTGCAGGTCTCAAAATTGGTGTGGCGAATCGCCTATTGATGCCTATATTCTGCGTTAGTGGCAAGAAGGATGTCGGAACAAAACGCCTTATGGAGTTCATTATCAATGTTGCTCCTGGACCTCTCTCTGCACCTAAATTCTTAACTACCGAGGCTGATGAATTACCAGCAGACGAGGCTGGGGCTACCGTAGCAATGGTTTTCAAAACTCAAGTAGAGCAACACATCGGTGAGATCAGCTACCTGCGTGTTATCAGAGGTAAGATCACAGAGGGCATGGAGTTAATAAACTCACGCACAGGCAACAAAGAGAAGATCTCGCAAATTTTTGCTGTAGCAGGTAAAAACCGAATAAAAGTAACAGAACTATCGGCTGGAGATATCGGTTGCACAATCAAACTTAAGGGCACAAAGACAAACGACACGCTTTGTGCTGCGAGCGAAGTTGTTACTGTAGACCCTATAATCTTTCCAGAACCTCGTTATCGTGCTGCGGTGAAATGCAAGGATACATCCGACGAGGAGAAGTTGGGTAGATTACTAAATGATGCAAAATTCGAAGATCCAACACTTCTTGTTGACTATTCTAAAGAGTTGAAACAGACGATAGTACAGGGTCAAGGTGAGCACCACCTCAATATCCTTCGCAATAAAATTTTGGCAGAATCAAAGATCTCTTTCGAGTACATTGCTCCTAAAATACCATATCGTGAAACCATCACAAAGATTGCCCAAGCGGAGTATCGCCACAAAAAACAATCGGGAGGCGCAGGACAATTTGGTGAAGTACACATGGTTATTGAACCATACTATGATGGTATTGATGATCCAAAAACATACAAAATCGCAGGAAAGGATATCAATGTCAATATTAAAGGCAAGGAGGAGCATGATCTACCATGGGGAGGAAAATTACAATTCTACAGTTCAATCGTTGGAGGAGCTATTGATGCACGATTCTTACCCGCAATCGTGAAAGGAATCCTCGAAAAGATGGATGAGGCACCTCTTACAGGATCTTATGCACGAGATATTAGAGTCGTAGTGTATGATGGTAAGATGCACCCTGTAGATTCAAACGAGATTTCGTTTAAACTTGCAGCTCGGAATGCTTTCAAGGAGGCATTCCGCAATGCAGGACCTAAGATTATGGAGCCAGTATATGATGTAGAGGTGTTAACTCCAACAGATTATATGGGAGCCGTAATGAGCGATTTGCAAAATCGTCGTGCAATAATCATGGGCATGGAGTCCGATAAGGGATTCGACAAACTCAACGCTAGAGTTCCTCTTGCTGAGTTATACAGATACTCAACATCATTGTCATCGCTCACATCTGGTGCTGCGACATACTCGATGCAATTTGGATCATACGAACCTGTGCCTTCGGATGTTCAAGAGAAGTTGCTTAAGGCGTACACCGACTCTGACGAAGAGTAAAATTTATCTATTCATCTATAAAATCATCCCTTGTGTCGAGGGATGATTTTTTTTGTTGATTATCTTAAATATAAGTAGTGCAAAATAATTATTGGTGTGTTTTTAAGAGTGCTATTGGTGATGAGATTTTTTGCTGTTGAATTGAAAATATAGTGGTTCTACATTGAGA
>JAWXSU010000200.1:0-2611 GCA_044434245.1 Rikenellaceae bacterium
TTTATGAATCCCAACTCTTGAGATGCTGACTCCAAACGAGCCGTATTCTCTGCGGTACTAAAATCGTTATAGATAGTATACGTAAAAGGAGTTGTGATACGTGAGTTCATTATCGCCTTCGCACTCTCCAATGTCGAATCTATTGAGTCCTTTACGGGGGTTATGATATGTATAGATTTCATGCTCTACTCTTAATTTATGCAAAGATAAGATATTTTTTGAGAATTTAACTTCTTATCCTTGACCAAAAATTATATTTTACATACATTTGTTGCAAATCAACAAATAATGAAGAGAGTTTTAGTGACATATAATATGTTCAAGGAGGGGTATGCACAACTCTGCGAACGCTATGATGTGACCTTTCCACCCGAGGGTGTCGAAAGTTTCACGTATGACGAAGTGGTGGCGATGATTGGGGAGTATGATGCATTGCAATCAATGTTTAACTTCCCGGTGGATAAACGCCTGTTAGATGCTGGTGGCGACAGATTGCGTATCGTGTCAAACTACGCCGCAGGTTATGACAACATAGATGTCGACTACGCAACCCTGCGAGGAATGCAGGTAACAAATACACCAGACCCTGTCACAGAACCCACCGCAGATCAAGCTCTAGGGCTGATCCTTGCAACTGCTCGCAGAATATCGGAGATAGATCGACGTATCAGAGTTGGAGATGTAGAGGTTAAATTGCTCAATAATTTAGGACACTCTCTATATGGTGCAACCCTTGGTATCATCGGCATGGGGCGTATCGGTGAAGCCTTAGCTCGACGCTGCATCGCCTGCGGAATGAAGATCGTCTACCACAACCGAACAAGACTCGATACGCAGCGTGAGGCGAAATATAGTGCTACATACATGAGCCTAGAGGAGCTACTAAAGGTGTCGGATGTCGTTTCACTCAATGCACCATACACCCCTCAAACCCATCATATTATGGGAGCAGAACAATTTAAGACGATGAAATCCACTGCCATATTTGTCAACACCGCACGTGGTGCTATGGTCGACGAGGCGGCTCTTGCCGATGCTTTACGCAGTGGCGAAATCTGGGGTGCTGGATTAGATGTTTTTGAACATGGTCACTACCCTAGTAATGTATTTTTGAATTTAGACAACATCGTACTTAGTCCACACCTCGGAACTCAAACAATCGAAGTACGACACGAAATGGCTCGCAACGTCTCTCGCAACATAATAAACTTTTTCGAAGGTGGTCACATCGACAAAGTAAACCATGTAGATTAACGAGATCATTTCATGATAACTTTACAAATCAGCCAAAAACACAAAAAAAAAGAGGTGACTGTTTTGCGCAGTCGCCTCTTTTTAGAGTTTTACAATGTTATGAACTTTACTTAATAGAACGCTCGATATACGCCTTGTAATCCTTCACCTCTGGCACATAGTCATTTGTGAAGAGTGGAGAGGAGATAATGTAGTCTGCCGAAGAGCGGTTAAATGCTGTTGGGACATTGTAAAGTGTCGCCAAACGCAATAGTGCCTTAACATCTACATCGTGTGGTTGTGCCGACATTGGATCCCAAAAGAAAATGAGTGCCGAGATTTGATTATCCGCAATCATAGATCCTAATTGTTGGTCACCACCGAGTGGTCCTGATTTGAGTAGTGTGATATCTAACTGTGCGATAGGAGCATTTGGAGTTCCCATCTTGTGTTTGTCGTCGATGTGGTAGTTAACGATAGTCTTCTCAACCATCTTACCTGTAGTTCCTGTACACACTAGCGAGTGGTTCGTAAGCAACGGAGCGTTCCATGCTACCCATTCAGCCAAATCAATCTTCATGTTGTCGTGCGCTACGAGCGCAACTTTCTTCTCTAATTTTGTCATCTTTTCATCCAATTTATGAAGCCGCCTGTCGACTTCAAGTTTATCTTTTATATCTTTATCTGGGTACAAAGGTAGTGCAAAAGTGTGCGTTTTCCAAATTTTATTTGATTTTTTAACAAAACTTTAAAATCTCAAATTCGCTATTCAGATGTTGTCAGAGTGAGAAAATAGTATGAAAACGTTATAAATCGTGGATTAGTTAGTGTATTTAGTTCGTTTAGTTTTGAATTTTAAAAAAAAGAAATTACCTTTACATGATGAATCTTAAAAATTAACCAAATATACTAAATTTAAAACTATCAACATGGAACAAAAAACACAAGGTAGCAAGATGTACCTCTTCGGTATTACGCTTGTAGCGGTTCTAGGTGGTCTCCTTTTTGGATACGACACAGCCGTAATTTCTGGTGCAGAGCAGGCACTAGAGCACTTCTTTCAAGGTGCAACAGATTTTGAATACAACAAAGTGCTACACGGTATGACAGCATCCAGCGCACTTATCGGTTGCGTTATCGGAGGTGCAATTTCGGGAATCCTAGCCAACAAATTTGGTCGTCGTAACTCACTTATCATCGCAGCGTGCCTTTTCTTTATGTCGGCGTTGGGATCTTTCAACCCAGAGTTCCTATTCTTCCCTAAAGGAGTAGCATCGTTTGATCTTCTTATCGCTTTTAATTTCTATCGTGTCATTGGTGGTATTGGTGTAGGTTTGGCATCGGCGGTTTGTCCTATGTATATTGCGGAGTTAGCTCC
>JAWXSU010000201.1:0-2546 GCA_044434245.1 Rikenellaceae bacterium
AAGTTTATGAGATGCAAATTTACAAAATCAAATCGTCGCCAGCGAAATATCGCTGTAACACTCTAATTTACAATAATTTCAAAGATCT
Organism: Rikenellaceae bacterium; assembly: GCA_044434245.1. Classification (GTDB taxonomy): domain Bacteria; phylum Bacteroidota; class Bacteroidia; order Bacteroidales; family Rikenellaceae; genus Alistipes. The sequence goes on from JAWXSU010000201.1 coordinate 89, forward strand.
TTTTCTGAGTTTTAGTGGACACTAATGTGTTTACACATACAAAGTTATGAAAAAAAACTAGAAAACAAGTTTTTTGTAAAAAAAATAGTTGTCAAAACAGCAAAAAATATAGTATAAAAGATCCTCTGAAAATAATTAATTGTGTTAAAAGTCGTATAATTAATATGTGATAAAGTAATCAATATATGCACTGCAGCTACGTGAGATCAATATAATTAACGTGAGTTCGATAATTAAAATCCATATGGCATTCTGTGCAAATTGTCGCTTTCGAGAGGATTTTTAATTATCTTGAGCATAAGTTATAGTGAGTAGACAAATACCCCTCAGAGATTACACTGTAATCTCTGAGGGGTATTTGTCTAAAAAAGTTTTCAATCAACTCTTTTTACCAGTAGTACTAAGTAGTGAAAAACAATTATTGCCATATTTTTAATAGCACTCTTGGAGCGATATTTTTCACTATTAAATCTCAATGTAGAACCACTATATTTTCAATTCAATAGCAAAAAATCTCATATCCAATAGCACTTTCAAAAATACACCAATATTTATTTTACGCTACTTAAGCCTCGTTTATTGCGCTTAGCTTTTCGAAAATCTCACCAAATGCACTCATCATCTCCATGCGAAGAGCAGCGTAGTGCTTACGTACTAGAGATTTGTTTTTAGGCTCAGCAGGGTTGTTAGCCTTAACATACATTGCGTTGCGGATCTCAACCGCCTCTTGTACAAGAGCAAATATTTCATTGCCCTTCTTTGGTTGGAAACAGATTGCCATATCACAATCGAAAACCACCTCCTCAAGGCAGAAGTCGATCTCTTTCTTCAAAATTCTTAGATTTGCCATAATTGCATATTATTCGTTTGTGTGAGCAAAAGTAGCTAATTTATTTGAATTAAAAAAAATAATATTGTCTTTTGTGATTTGTTTCGTATCTTTGGCGCAAAGAAACTCTTTTTTGAGATGTATAAAAAAATTATAAAGCCGTTGCTTTTGGCTCTTAATGTCGAACAGGTGAACGCTATTGTGATATTAGCATTACGTATTTTGGGTGCTATTCCTGGGGTGCGTAGCTTGTTGAGGATGAGTTATCGTGAGGATCATGAGTCATTGTCTCGGGATGTTTTTGGGCTAAATTTCAAAAACCCAATAGGTCTAGCTCCGGGGTTTGATACCAATGGGGAGATTGTGGGTGAGATGGAGTCTATGGGTTTTGGATTTGTCGAGATAGGTGCTGTTACTCCGAAACCACAAATTGGAAACCCCAAACCTCGACTTTTTGCTTTGGAGGGGGATCGAGCCTTGATAAATCGTATGGGGCAACCCAATAAAGGGTTGGAGTATGTCGCTAAGAAACTTCGTACACGCCGAACAAAAGGGATGATCGTGGGGTGTAATATCTCCCGAAATAGCTACTCTCCAGCTGCGGAAATCCCAAAGGAATACCTTAAAATTTTCAGAAGTCTATATCAATATGTTGACTATTTCACGGTGAATGTCATATCGTCAAATAGCGCAACAGATGGTGTGGTGTTCGAGGAGGAGGCTCTTCGCAGAATCATATCTCCACTGTTTGAATTTCGACGAGGGCAGAGTGATTATCGTCCGATATTGGTTAAAATATCGGCAGATCTTACTGATGAACAGATTGATACTGTGACAGATATCATGATTGATACTCCGCTAGATGGAGTTGTCGCAGTTTCGGGAAGTTTGAAACGTGAGGGGTTACTTTCGGATTCAGCTGTAGTTACACGTATTGGAAGTGGCCGTTTGAGTGGAGAGCCAATCAAAGAGCGAGCGTTAGAGGTTGTGCGCAGAGTACATGATAGGTGTCATGGAGCATACCCAATAATCGGAGTGGGAGGTATCTCTACGGCGGAGGATGCTGGGGCGATGTTGGATGCTGGGGCGAGCCTCGTACAGATATATAGTGGCTTTGTTTTTGAAGGTCCTAAGCTCGTGAAAAATATTTGCAAATCATTAATTAAAGAGTAAGCAGCTATGAAGGCGACAATTATAACTATCGGTGATGAGATTTTAATAGGTCAAATTGTCGACACGAATGCGGTGTTTATATCGCAAAGGCTCAATGATATAGGATGTGTCGTTGTGGAGCGTAAAACTATCGGTGATGGTGCGGATCAAATCACAAACTCTATTGGTGAGGCACTTAGCGTAAGCGATCTTGTGGTGGTGACAGGAGGTTTAGGTCCAACAAAGGATGATATCACAAAACATACATTGGTTAAGATGTTCAATAGCGTATTGGTAAATGATGAATGCGTTGCGGCACACGTGAAGAGGATGGTGGAGAGTCGAGGTATGATATATAATATATTAAACCAGCAACAATCCCTCGTTCCCGAGTGTTGCGAGGTGTTGTTTAATGCTCACGGCACAGCACCCGGAATGTGGTTTACATCGCCCGAAGGGGGAGTTGTGGTCGCCGCA
>JAWXSU010000202.1:0-2524 GCA_044434245.1 Rikenellaceae bacterium
ACAGTAGTGGCAATCGAGGTTACATGATGACCCTGCGGGTTTTATCATTGTCGAGAACGCCACAGGTGCGCTATGTTTAACAGCGTCTTGGAATGTAAATATTGGTTTTTGTTTCATAAATACAAATGTATAAATTATTGCTAGATAATCCAAATCAAAAAAGGGCAACCTCTAAAAAAAAGAGATTGCCCTTGCAATATATATCCCGTTTAAAGTTCTACTCGAACTCGATAATTGGAGCATTTGTTGCGATATTTTCACCCTCCGCAACCAATATACGCTTCACAACACCTGCGAAGTCCGACTCGATAGAGTTCTCCATCTTCATCGCCTCCAACACACACACCTCTGCATTCAATGCTACAGAGTCCCCAACCTTAACATTAATGCTAAGAACCTTTCCTGGAAGTGGTGCAACAACCGTGTGACCCGTGATAGGCTCTACGGCAGCTTTTGGTGCCTCCTCAACCTTTGGCTCCTCAACTACAACTGGCTTATTTGCCTCATAGTGAGCGATCTTGAAGTTAGTGAGGTAATTCTTTGCCACAACAGGGAACAACTCCAACAAAAGAACCTCCTTCTCTGTCTCAGCCAATTTAACACCTCCGGCAGCCTCCAACTCAGGGTTTGGCTGCATCTTATATTTTGATGTATCGTAAGGTGTCTCTTCACGAGTACCACAAATTTTAAAGCGGAACTCTGGGTCGATAGGTGATGGTGTATCACCATACTCACCCTTCACAAGGCTCACAAATTGCGAACTCTTATTGGTGTACATTGCACGACCAGCCTTCTCATCAATAGCACAGTTTACTGCCTGAGCACCAACAATTTGAGATGTTGGAGTCACGAGTGGTGGCAAACCTGCCGACATACGAACCGATGGGATAAGCTCCATTGCACGTGGCAAAATATCCTCCGCCTTGAGTTGCTTAAGTTGAGCAACCATATTTGAGTACATACCTCCAGGGATCTCCGCCTTCTTCACCATATCGTTAGGTGCAGGGAATCCAAAGTATTGATTTACGATAGTACATGATGCAGTGAGTGCATCGAAATTCTTAGACTTAGCTGCTGCGATAGCGTCGTCAAGTGCCTTGTCAATCTCCGCTGGCAACACATCTACAAGTGGGTTGAACGCCTTTGGACGTGGTTTCTCCTCACCAAATACCGAAAGTTCCAGCTCCTTGCGAATTGTATCCAACTCAACGTTAATCTTAGCCACAGCCTCCATATTGACACCAATATCGACACCCATCTTTTGACACACAAGATAGATAATCTCGATAGCTGGAGCACCCGTACCACCAGAGAACCACCAACAGTTAGTGTCGATAATATCTGCACCTGCAACGATTGCAGCGATAGCTGCAGCAATACCGTAACCTGGGGTACAGTGAGTGTGGAAATCAACTGGGATAGAGAGCTCCTTCTTGAACGCCTCGATGAGTGCGCTTACACGTGCTGGTGGAATAAGACCCGACATATCCTTGATCGTAATCATATCTGCTCCCAACGCCTCCATCTGCTTAGCCTTCGACACGAAGTACTCATCAGTGAAGATTGGTTTCTTCGCCTTCTTACCCTTCAACTTATCCATGATTGAGAGAGAAGGGTATTTAGGATCAACAGTGTAGCACACTGCGCAATCGGCAATACCGCCATGTTTCTTAACAGAAGCGACTGTTGTCTTGATGTTGTTCACATCGTTCAACGCATCGAAGATACGCATGATTCCAAGTCCACTCTCGATAGAGTTGCGACAGAAACCGTCGATGATCTCGTTCGTATATGGAGCATAACCAAACAAATTACGTCCACGTGAAAGTGCCGTAAGTTTAGATACTGAACCAACGACCGAGTGGATAGACTCAAGACGAGTCCATGGGTTCTCGTTAAGGTAGCGCATAACTGAATCAGGCACAGCACCGCCCCACACCTCCATAGCGTAGAATCCTGCATCTTTGTAGTATGGCAAACAACGCTCAATTTGCTCTTGAGTCATTCTTGTTGCGAATGAAGATTGTTGTCCGTCACGTAGAGTTAAATCTCTAATTTTTAGTTGACCACTCATTTGATTAATCTTAAAAATAATTTTGTTTGTTATATTTTTTCAGCCTATATATTTCACTTCTATACACCTTTATTCTAGGTTTTTAGTAGCGAGCGACAAAGGTATAAAATATATTTTACATCATAACGCATTTTAGATCTTTTTTCTTACATTTGTCGAATATTTTTTCACTATTTCTTATAAATATGACTCCAACAGCAGTATTGGCCACTTTTGCCATATACATTCTTACTCTTTTGGGCGTGGCGTGGTACTCGGCACGTCGCGCTCGCAACGCTGATTATTTTGTCGCAGGACGACAAGTCAAGTGGCAAATGGCTGCTATGGCGATGGTTGCGGCGGCAATGTCGGGCATAACATTTGTCTCCGTGCCAGGTTCGGTGCGAGCAGATGGCTTTTCGTATATGCAGATGACACTCGGATTTACTGTGGGTCAGGCGGTGAATCGGA
>JAWXSU010000203.1:0-2510 GCA_044434245.1 Rikenellaceae bacterium
GGGTGAAATAGTACACCCTTTAGATGCTACGAACGAAGATAACCACACCCCAATCTCATAATCTCGTGGTCGAACAGACTCCAATACAACTCCATTTTTTAGAATTGATTTGTAGAGCTGTGATCTCTTGTCGATACTCTTCTCTTTGTGGCAAATTACAAGTGTCGTTGTGGGTGAGGGTGAGTTTGTGTAGTGTGTAAGTTTTTCGATCATACGCAGATTTTGCGCCTCCTTGACAATCACCACCTCCATATCTCCCATCATAGGCATCTGTCGGCAGCAGTTGACTACAACTCCTGCTTCGGAGTCACGTCCATACATAACGATTTGATTAAATGCTCTTTGGGTATCGTTGAGGATATCTTCGGCGAGCATATCACATATTGAGTCGATAAAATACCCCTCCTCGCCCATTAATAAATATATGGGTGCAAACCTCCTAGACCTAATATCTGCCGATATTTGGTCATACATAGATATTGTATCTTTAAATTTTACAGCCGATTTAGCCACACTCCTATTTTAATATTATATTATCTCTTTTGTGATCTTTACGACATTCTCACTCTCCGTACTCAACCGATAGCGATTATCGCTTCTTCGACCTATTACCCATACAATATCACCACCACTCACAAGTACAAATTGCCTCTGTTTCTCGGGCAACGAAACTTTCTGGTCGATCAAAAAATCACTAACCTTCTTTTTGCCTGTCATACCAAACGGGATAAACCAATCCCCCTCTCGCCATTTGCGAACCGTGAGCGGATATTGAAGTTTGTCGGCATCTAGAAGAGCACAATTCTCCGCCACCGCCATGGTCTCAATAAGGTCAATATCTGTGTGGTGGTGATACAACACCGAGTTACCACAATATGTTCTCGCGTCGCTGCTTTGAATTTGTATTTCACATGGATCATCCTTCGAGATTGGTGTTATTAAGATATCCTCTCTGTCGGTATACGCCACATACTCTTTGCCATAAAATCTTCTGCCTGAGTGTCCATTTTCATATGCGTTTAGTAGAGAGTCTATAATATCCCCCTTCAAACCGTAGTATGATGAAAGTAGCTCATAAACCACAAACCCCCGAGGGAAGTCGCTGTGTATTCGATCGATATGCAATCTGTCAATACCCTCCTCTTGCGATATAGCATCGGCATGAATTCGTTTTATGCAGCTGTCAATAAAGAGTTGAGCATCTGTCAAACGGGAGATGTTTCGACGCATAAGATTTGTGAATTGAGGGTTTATCTCCCGAATCCTAGGGATAAGTCCCAATCGGATTTTATTGCGTAGATATTTTGTTGATCTATTTGATGAGTCCTCTCTAAAAGGGATATGGTTTGCCACAGCATACTCCAAAATATCTTTTCTTGAAGCAAACATCAAGGGGCGCACAACTTTACCAATATGTATGTTTATACCCGTTAACCCACGAAGTCCTGTACCACGCAAAAGATTGATGAAAAATGTCTCAATAGAGTCATCCGCATGGTGTGCCACGGCGATTGCTGTGTAGTTATGATCTGCACATAATTTATAAAACCACTCATATCGAAGTCTGCGTGCTGCCATCTCCATCGAATCTCCCGAGCGTTCCATCTCGCCTACGGTATCAAATCGCATGTTGAAAAACTCTACGCCTCTCTTTTGGGACTCACGTTCTACGATCACCTCATCCTCTTCGCTCTCTTCGCCACGTAGTTGGAAATTGCAGTGTGCAACTCCCACCGTGTAACCGAGCTTCGTAAATATATCGAGCAGCACCATAGAGTCTACACCACCCGACACCGTGAGCAATATCTTATCCTCCTTTGTGACCAAGGTGTTATCCTCTATGTAGCTCTTAAATTTGTCAATAAATTTCAACATACACTCTCTCTATAAAATATTAACCTCTGCAGTGATCTCCACTCCAAATTTATCCATAACACAACGTTGCACATTTTGAGCCAATGCCAAAATATCGGAGCCTGTAGCACCTCCAAAGTTCACCAATACTAACGCTTGAGCCTCGTGCACTCCAGCATCACCCTCTCTGTGACCCTTCATTCCCGATTGATCGATAAGCCATCCTGCCGCTAGTTTCACCTTCGAGTCATCATCCGCAACAGCGTAGTGAGGCATTGTTGGATAACTCTCTAGTAGCTTGTCGCATAATGCTTTATCTACTACTGGATTTTTGAAGTAACTTCCGCCATTACCTAAAATGTTTGTGTCGGGTAGTTTTGTGCGACGGATTTCGCATATCACATTTCGAATATTTCGGAGCGTTGCTCCATCCCCCTTTGACTCAACTCTTGATTTGACATCTGCATACTCCAGCTGAGGGTGTGGTTGTCTATATAATTTTAGGAGTATAGATGTTACGATTACTCGCCCTTTTAACTCGCCCTTAAAAATGCTGTCTCGATACCCAAATTCACAATCCTCGTTGAGAAGTGTATAGCTGCTTAGCGTCTCAGTGTCGAAGATCTCAACCTCTTCGATAAGATCTTTAACCTCTA
>JAWXSU010000204.1:0-2473 GCA_044434245.1 Rikenellaceae bacterium
GGGGTGGATATGTAAATACGGAGCTTCGCAAGGTTCGAGATGCAAGACTCTTTGAATTTATAGATTTTTTGCTTTTCGATGATGGAGAGCTACCCATATCATCTCTGGCGCAATATGCAGAGGGGAAGATACAACGTGAAGATATTATCTCGGCAAAATATCTCAAGGATGGAGAGGTTGTGGACTCTATCTGTTGGGATAATGCTCTGAACTTCGATACGCTTCCTGCAGCTGATTTTTCGGATCTACATCTTGAAAAGTATATATCATTAGTTGAGTTCACAAACCCTATGCACCGTTTATGGAGCGATGGGGCGTGGAATAAGATGACCCTCGCTCATGGATGTTACCATGCAAAGTGCACATTTTGTGACACCCAACTCGACTATATTGGACGCTACTCTGCTGCAAAGGCTACGACGGTAGTTGACCGTATGGAGTCTATTATGGCACAAACGGGAATTTCGGGTTTCCACTTCACAGATGAGGCACTACCGCCCAAACTCCTGCGTGAGGTGGCAGAGATTATTATCGAAAGAGGGTTAGTGGTATCATTTTGGGGAAATATACGATTTGAGAAACGATTTGATATTGAGCTGTGTGAACTCCTCGCAAAGGCAGGATGCATAGCTGTCTCGGGAGGGTTAGAGGTAGCATCTCCACGCATATTGAAACTCATCGAAAAGGGGGTGACAATAGAACAAGCTGTGGAGAGTTGCGCAGCATTCAACAATGCAGGAGTCATGGTTCATGCCTACTTGATGTATGGTTTCCCGACACAAACAGAGGTGGAGGCTATCGAGTCACTCGAAATAGTGAGACAGATGTTCGAACAGGGGGTTGTACAATCTGCATTTTGGCACTGCTATGCAATGACCGTACATAGCCCCACGGGGTGCAATCCCGAAAAGTATCGCTCTCGTATTGTTGGAAACACAGACAACCCCTTTGCTAATAATGGTGTAGAGTTCACCGATGATGGCAATGCCGATTGGCAAACAATAGGAAGAGGGTTGAAAATTGCAACACAAAATTTCATGCAGGGAAGAGGGTATGACAACCCTATAAAGAGTTGGTTTGGGAGGAGATTTAAAAATCCCCAAACACCGAAGAATTTAGTGGAGAGGATAGTCGATAAATTTTTAGCATAGATATGTCACGAGAGTTAAAAGGTATAGCTATAATTTTAGGGGTCTACCTGCTGGGAGAGGTGATAAGTCGCCTTATCGGAGGTTTCATGCCCGGAAGTATCATTGGAATGATTCTACTCTTTATATCTCTACAAAGTGGGATTGTCAAGGAGGAGGATGTGAAGGGTGTGTGTAACTTTATGTTGAACAACATGATGCTACTCTTTGTACCTGTTACTGTGGGAATTATGATAAGCTACACGATAATTAGTGATGCGTGGCTAACCATTCTCATATCGCTGATAATATCTACTGCTATGGTGATTATCGTGGTGGGGTTACTTCAACAAACACTTGGTCGAAAATGGAAAAAATAGTGGATTTCGTTAGTGAGGTTATCTCCTCACAGTTGTTCTTGTTGACTCTTACGGTCGTGGCTTATTTTTGCGCACAGTGGCTATATAGACGGTTTAATACACTGTTGCTCAATCCAATAATCGTGTCATCAATTTTTGTTATTATATTTCTGCGTACAACGGGGATTGAATATTCGCACTACTTAGAGGCGAACTCTATAATCACTTTCTTACTCGGATTTTCGGTCGTGCCTCTGAGTTATCTGATGCACAAAAATGTAAACCGCATAAAGGAGTACAAAATATCTATCCTCTTCACAACATTTGTAGGGAGCGTTGTCGGGGTGGTCTCGATTGTCGGATTTGCATACCTCATGGGGTATGAACACGCAATATCGGTATCACTACAGCCGAAATCTGTCACAACACCTATTGCATTGAGTCTGAGTGCAAATGGCGGTGGTATCCCTGCTCTTACGGCGTTGGCTGTAGCTGTAGCAGGGATTTTCGGAAGTGTCGTAGGTCCTGCAATTCTTAAATTGTGTCGAGTTACAGACCCCGTAGCTCGTGGGCTTGCACTTGGCTCAGCATCCCACGCAATAGGCACAGCACGAGCACTAGAGATGGGGGCTGTTGAGGGGGCGATTGGTGGGGCTGCCATAGGTCTTATGGGGCTCTTCACCTCCATTGTATTGCCTATTGTGAACTCCTTTTTGTAGTAGTTGAACACGACTGACTAAGTAGTTTTATCTTCGCAGAATGGGGTTCATCGAACAATTACACTGTTGACAATTCTAGCTCCGCTTCGTTTATTGATCTCCTCTTTGAGAGCTTCACGTTGATAGAATAGTTCATGGCGTAGCAGACTAGACTCCATCTTCACGTGAAGTATATGATTTTCAAGGCGCAGCTCCGACGTTAGACTAGCAACATGTTGACCGACAACAGCTTGCCAAGTCTCGGGGAGTTTGCTTTCGGCGATACGAG
>JAWXSU010000205.1:0-2418 GCA_044434245.1 Rikenellaceae bacterium
ACAAGTGGAGATTCACGATATATTACCGAATGCTATAATGTTGAAGTGTCTTTTATAACGAGACGATAAATACAATATTAAAAGAGCTCCGAATTTTACGATTCGGGGCTCTTTTAAGTAGGGTAAAATAATTATTGGTGTATTTTTAAGAGTGCTATTGGAGATGAGATTTTTTGCTATTGAATTGAAAATATAGTGGTTCTACATTGAGATTTAATAGTGAAAAATATTGCTACAAGAGTGCTATTAAAAATATGGCAATAATTGTTTTACACTACTTAACTTGGGTTTTGAATAAGAAATTCCTACCAAAAACTCACGTTATATAATTCGATCCTCAATAATTTGAAAAGCTCTCGCCCCTTCGATAATTAAAGGGTTATCTTGGTGGAAAAAGAGAACTCCATCGACCGGAGATACTATCTGCTCACGTAGAGAGGCATCATAGGGATCAACGACTTCTGCTAGCAAATCCCCTCGTTTAACACTCTGCTGAGCACGTTTAAGTTTATGAAGCATACCCGATGTTGTTGTACGGATGGTCACTAAATCAGCATCTTCGATTGTTTGTGGTTGAAACCCTGGTCTTACAGATATATTTACCGCTCCAATACAATTCATAAATCTCAAAAGTGCTTCGATTGCGTTATCTACGCTGTCATCGTCCATTTTCCCGATATGTCCCGTATATAAAGAGAATGCTTTTGTATCCCATATCTGCCAATTATAATTTAGCAGAGTGGTCTCGTAAGGCACAACCTCCTTGAGGTAGACATATGGCAACCCAAAATAGTTAGCTTCATGCTCTGGTTGAAAACCTGTTTTGAGCATCCTCACATGAGGTATAAATCCACCCGGGATATAGTAGCTTGCAAGTTGTATTCCATATTGATAATCTTTGACACTCTCGAAAAGAGCCGCAGCGATACGTTGTGTAGTCTCCCCTTTGTCGTAACCCGGGAACATGCGGTTTATGTCGGTGTTATCCATCGACCAGAATCGTTTGCCTATATTCATCGAAAAATGATTTACTGATGGTATAACCAAAATCTCATACCCCGAAACCAATGCTCCGCTATTCTCTAAATCTGTGAGGCGTTTTACGAGTGATGCGCAGGTATATTGCTGCTCCAACTCGTCGCCTCTGATTGCCCCCACCACAGCCAAACACTTCTCTCCTTTACCGAAACGGTATCCATATATTTTGAAGTCGTCACGATATGGTGATGACATCTTAAAAAGTAACTCTTTTTTCATTTACTCAAATTTATGTATTCGTGCCAAAAGAGATCCATCATATACTACAGGATATGCACGAATGGTGAATAGATAGCCATCAACTGGCGAGAGAACATTTTGCAAAACTTCGCTGGTGAGAGGATCTACAATAGTTCCAATAAGCTCACCTTCAGAGACTATAGCAGATGTTTTTAATTCGGTAAGGAAAATTCCTGACGCCTCGGCATTCATAAATGACACACTGTCGCCAATAGATAATATTCCCTCCGCAAGATTCGAGCAATCCACATCGCCTCGCCACATATCCATATCACGTAAAAGATTGAGTATTCCCTCAACTAGATTATTGCCCAACGAGTGGTTAATGCGCATACCTACACCCATCTCGACAACCAAACATGGCGTACCCGTAGAATTTAGCGAGTGAGCAAGAGTTGCCTCCAATACAGTTGCGGCGTCATGTACCCAAATAAAATCTACTCCCAACAGTCGAGCCTTCGGGACAAGATCCTCCGCCGCACCGATATTTATACGCACTTGTGGCATCTCTCGCAGAAAGATATTACTAGAGTGAATATCTATCACCATATTTGCACCTTTGAGATCCTCCAAAATATGATACGCCACACTCTCCGCCATCACCCCCTCTTTCGATCCGGGAAATATACGATTCATATCGAGATCAAAACCAGGAATTCCTCTAAATACAGTATCTATACCTAGTGGGTTAAGAGCTGGATATATCTCCACTGTACCATCTAATTTATCTAAGTTCTCTTGCAGTATCTTACCAAGTTTATAGCACACATATTGCCCTTCGAGCTCATCTCCGTGAGTTCCCGTAACTATGCAGACTCTTTTGGATGATACTCCTGAAGTTATGGAGTTTTTTCTTATCAATAGCTGCTCATCTACGGGCATTGCTACAGACACAACATCTTTTATCATATATCTTTGTTTATTTAATTAGGTTTCGTTTTATTTATATCCAAAAAGGCATAACCGACTCCCCTCCTCTTTGAGTAAAAAAAGACAAAAAAAAATTCCGCCAAATTTACAATAAGTAGTGCAAAATAATTATTGTCATATTTTTAACAGCACTCTTGGAGCGATATTTTTAACTTTTAAATCTCAATGTAGAACCACTATATTTTCAATTCAACAGCAAAAAATCTCATC
>JAWXSU010000206.1:0-2398 GCA_044434245.1 Rikenellaceae bacterium
TGCTCTTCCTACTCGTACGACTCACACCAATAGGAATATCACCCTTGAATGCAACCCCCTTAGATCGAGCATACTCCCTCGCCTCTAGGAGTTGGATGTGGAGGTTATATTGTACAAAGTAGTAGTACGCCAACTCCTTGTAGCTTTTAGATCTTTTCGATGTATACTTTCGCAACAACTCCGGCGAGAATTTACCATCCTCACCCCACGCCGTGAAATCTACCGTCATGTAACGATCCCTCAGTAGCGAAAAGAGTGCATAGGGTTCTAACCAGTAGCTATTTTGGGATAAAAATGTCTTAAACTCTTTCGAAGAGAGAGTAGCATCGCCAACCTCCAAATATAGTTGTCGCATATATCTCTCTTTAAGGGTATTAACTCCAATATAGTCAATCTTAGGGAGTGCATTTAGCCGTTGTCCCTCTCGCTCAAACTCCTCCTGCATCTGCGAAGATTGCAGCACTCCAGCTCTTCGTAGCGATAGATATTGAGGGTGTAGAGCGAAGATCGAGTTTGCATTATAGGGGTATGAATCCTCCCACGTATGGGTCATCGTGGAGTCATTAATAGGTAGTATTTGAATGATCTTCTGTTCCGTTATTGCTGTCCAATCAACCATTTTCTTGAGATCCATAAAGTCTCCCACCCCCATACTCTCCTCACTACGCAACGAAAAAACAGGTATCGCAACACCTGCCCCTCTCCATTTGGGTCTATTGAAGTTTGGTTGCGAGACCTTTAGGTATAAAGCCTCCTCACCTTGCAGATTCTCTACCCCCTCGAAACACCTGTTCTCACCATCTTCCCACTTCAACAAGTTGCCCGTTGCGGAGTCAATAATTGCAAATTTGTACTCCGAAGATAGCAACTCCTCGCTGATATGTAGAGGCATAGACTCCCACACAGGGAACTCACCATCCAACATATCTAATCCATTGTTGGAGTTCCACTCGCCGAGAAGTTTGCTACTACCCACCAATCTCAAGATTTGAGTCGGGAGTATCTCGGGAAGATCTACAACAATTATTATTGTCCCCTTTTGGGGCTTTACAGATTTTGGCGCAGGACGCTTAAAAAGTGATATTGTGAAGAGTGAAGTATCGAAAACAGTTGATTTCATAGTTGGTTATTTTACATTAGCCCCATCCTCTTGCGAGCAAATGGCATTACCCATGCGGGGGCTTGTTGTTTACTTAATTGGTCACGCATGAACTCCATATATGGCTCTACGTGTTTGAAATAGCTTTTTAGTCCGTCGCAGAGAGTACTTTTGCGATAGCCATCCTTTCCCACGTCGAAACGATGCTTTGGACACTCTCCTCGGCACACGGGGTAGTATTTACAATGTAGACACTCCGCAGCCAGACCGTTGCGTTTTGCTAGTCCAAAGTCTTGACGCTTGCGAGAGTTATATATATCGAGCAGGTGTGTTTCGGTAATATTTCCCAATCTATACTCCGGATATACAAAGTGGTCGCACGAATATACGTCGCCATTATGCTCAACAACTAGAGCATCTCCGCATATTTCGCCCATAGAACACACTCCCGGTGTTACACCGCACGTATTAGCAAGTGTGGCATCAAACATCTGCACATAATATGACCCCACATCATTAATTACCCACTCATCAAAAATATCTATCAAAAATCGTCCATACCCCTTCGCCGACACCGACCACTCGGCTATATGTGCTCCTTCATGGTCGGGAGAGACGATTAACGGACGGTGAAAATCTGCCTTGTCGACAACATGCTCCACCGCAGGTAGAAATTGCATATATCTGCTGCCTAATGCTTTGAAGAATCTATAGATCTCTCGACCTCGACCTTCACATAAACTATTCACAACGCTTAGTGTATTGAACTCTACCCCCTTTCGCTTCATCAGCTCCACACCCTCGATTATCTTATCGAATGTTGGCTGCTGGTTTTTTGTGAGGCGGAAAGTGTCATGAATATCCTTCGGCCCATCAATCGATACTCCGATAAGGAAGTTATTCGCAGCAAATATATCACACCACTCCTCATTGAGCAGCATACCATTTGTTTGCAATGTATTCATGACCCGCTTTTCTCCGGCATATTTCTTTTGAAACTCTATAGCTTTGAGATAAAATTCCGTGCCCAACAATAGAGGTTCTCCACCATGCCAACAGAACATAACTTCGGGAACATCGTTTGCTTCGATATATTGTTTTATATATAACTCCAACAACTCATCACTCATAACAGCTTGTTTACCGCCATATTGCAGTGCCTTATCGAGATAATAACAGTAGTGGCAATCGAGGTTACATGATGACCCTGCGGGTTTTATCATTGTCGAGAACGCCACAGGTGCGCTATGTTTAACAGCGTCTTGGAATGTAAATATTGGTTTTTGTTTCATAATACAA
>JAWXSU010000207.1:0-2363 GCA_044434245.1 Rikenellaceae bacterium
CCTCGAACTCTAGACGTACAATCTTATCTTTATCCTCACTTTTCATGGTAAAACCTTTGCGAGACCAACCTGTACCAGAGATAGGTAGTGCACCCATGCGACAATCATTGTTGATCGAAAAAGGACCTTCGATCGCCCAATCATGTGGTAAGTCGACAGTGCGCCAAGTAGAATCGTCGAAATTCATCTCTTGAGCTCCTTCAGCAGTGTCATTATAAAATTGCCACCCTTTGTCGAAATTCTCCTCGGGTGTGTATTGTGCATTTGCATTTAGAATTGATATGCAATACATTAATACAAAAGATAATAGTTTAGTAGTTTTCATCTCAAAAAAAGTTATAATTAGGTTAAATGTTTAGCGCTTGAATAACTATACTATCTTGTACGACAGAAACAGAGTTGTCATCTTGGTTATAATCAGAATTTCCGCAACCACTAACAAAGAGTAGTGTAAATATCACAAATCGTCTCATCGGTCTATTATTCAGGATATCTACAAAGGTAATCTTTTTTTCAACCAACGCCACACATGGTTATATTTTTTTGTTTTAACTTATCATACAGACCTGTTGTCTAAATAACTTCTTCAAAATGTGCTGCAAGGATGTCGAGAGCCAAGCCAACGCATGGGAATACCTAGAGGATGGCACACTTTTTAACTAACAATTTTGCTAATTCGGGGAGGTGTAAACCCTCCCCACAAACCCAAAAACCATAACGGCAACGATATTTTATCGAACCATCCGCCATAAATGCCATAGCGAATCGAGAGGTGAACGAAGAACCATTCGTCTACCAGAATAGCGCATCACTTCGGTGATCCTAGCTCGCATTTGAGGTTTGTAGCAATGGGTTGTACATCGGTTACATACAGGTTTATTCTCGCCATATCTGCACCGATCTAACCTCATAAAGGCATAATCTACCAACGCCTTGCAGTCATTGCAAAGGGTTGGTGGATTATGTTTTGCACGACAATGTAGCTCAATCATCTTCGCCACAATCCGTTTCTCTCGTTCTATTCGTCTGCGCATAAATATGTTCTAAGATAGTCAATCAACGACTCTACTGTGTAGAAAATATTATCGGGGTTCTCGATTTCGAGCTTCTCAATGTTCGATTTTGTAGTTGCATAGGCTGCCGACAAACATCTAACTCCAGCATCTCGACAAGCCATAACATCTGATATGTCATCACCAATGTAGATCATCTCGTGAGATTGCAAATTGTACTCCACAAGCTGCTCCTTAATTTGTGGTATTATATATATGAATCCAAAGTTCTCTGAACGATCTCGAAAAACTGCCCAATATGATACCCATCTACAAATCCATGGTGCACAGCAAGTGCAACAGGCATCGACCTATGACCATCAATACTACTCATCTTTCCGACTGTAATTAGTGGTACTTGATCTACTCCACCTCGATCCATGATTGTGGGTGACATAGATGTAAAATCCAAAAATGGGAGTGCGCTAACAACAGTATATGTTGCATCTGGATCATACTCGACAATTGGGTTCATATCGGCAGATGCAGAGGCTATGACCTGCTCTGCTCTATAGTAAAACTCCTCAAAGTCAGGGCTGTACTTAATCCGCACCTCTGCAAATTCTCCATTATCATCAACAGCAATAGGGGTTACCAAATCGACATCATCAAAGAGGTATACCTTCATCTCTCCATCCTCTCGATTCACACGCAGACGTAACTCTTCGATCTCATTTGCAGCTTTAATAATTGCATAGACGTAATATATAAATGGTGATCTGTTATGGCTCTTGGCCACCGAATAACAGTTGTCAAGGTTGAGACGAACCGTAAATGAGTAGATCGGACTGAGCATCTCGATGAAAAACTCAAACTTCTTTTTTCGCTTCCAATTATCTATGTCGATTCTCTGCTTTCCCATTGTGTAATCTTTTAGTTTATCTTACAAAGATAGCATTAACCTGTTATATATATAGCAAATAACAAATATTATTTGTAAGTTTGTCTATCTAAATATATTCGATAGTCGACCATGAACAACAGAGCACTAATATCAGAGGGTGGTGGTATGCGAGGCGTATTCACCGCTGGCGTTTTAGACTATTTTTTCGATCCTTATCATCAGGAATAGTCTCGACAACATCCCAATGTTCTGCGATTTTGCTGTTTTCTATACGAAAAAGATCATAAAACGCTGTAGGCACACCTTCATCAGTGCCGTAACGACCCTCGCTGACGATAAGTGCGAAGTTTCCCTCACATAGTACTTTATGGAGCTTTGTAAATTGCATCACAACGCCACTCTTTATTAGCTCCCTAACTGCGGCTCCAAATGTTGATAGCCCATCACCAATAGTGGGGTTATGTTGT
>JAWXSU010000208.1:0-2345 GCA_044434245.1 Rikenellaceae bacterium
ACTCCAAGTATCTTGGACGCTTAATGACGAGAACGCTAAGTATTGCTACATTTTCACTGGCTCAGATGTAGTCGAAGTAAACATGAGCGATATTACTCCCGACGACGAGGGCGTTTACTCTACAAATTTTGATATTGAAGAGGGCGATTGCACTATCTACATGAAGAGTTTGGACTCTTCGGACAACCTTACTGGTGCAGGAGCAAGCGTCTCTACTTATGTCTATGGTGAGGAGTATATAACATCTTCTACTTCGCATCGCAAAGTCTTGACTTCTAACTATGTTTCGGGTAGCTCACCATACTACACCTTGACAATGTCGAGCAGCTACGACGATATCGTTACAGGAGTTAAAGTCTATTACATCGCCTCTAGTGAGGTTGGTGCAGCTACTACTGCTGGTTACTCTCTTTCGATGGATGACATCGACGACACTTATGTATCTTGCGTAGAGTTCGCCCCAGAGGAGACATCATACACGATTCCAAATGCGTATGACAATATGGATATTATTATCTCGACAGAGGTATCTCCGTTCGATGAAATTTTGGATCCAATCAACCTTTTGTCTAGCAAGCAGTTGTCGGACGCTGCTACATTTGTGGAGGTTAGCTCATTGGAGGCACTTCGTTTGTACACAACTCGTGAGACTAAGAATGTGAATGTTAGAATGACTCCAGGAGTCTATAGCTTTACTCTTGAAGATGCAGCGGCTGGAAACTTCTCTACTTCGGAGGTGTACTACGGATCTGTTAAGCCTTCAATTATCTGTATCAAGGGTGAGTATAACAACTACGACTTCACTGGTGTGTATATCGAGATTGCTGATGATGCTGGTGATAACACAGGTATGGGTACAGAGTTTGGCGGTATGCAAATCACAGGTAGAAACAATACCATCAGAGGTATAAATCTCATAGATTTGTATGACAAAGAGACCACTCCTAGTAACGGTTACACAAACGTCTCAATTGATGGAGAGTACAATGTCGTTGAGGATATTTATGTCTACTCAGCAGGATCTCTACCTTATGCTTATGGTGAGGTATTTGGTAAGGGTTCTACATACACTGTAGGTCACAAAAAGCACTGTTCTCTGCTACTTCGTGGTGACTACAACACTATCCGCAGATGTACACTTTTGCACCACGCTTATGGTCACGTGCAGTTTATGCAGGGAGCGAAGAGTGCAACAATTGAGGATTGCTACTTCGAGAGTGAGGTGTGCTGTACAGATGATATTTTGGCTGAGGTTGGTACTGGTTCTTCGGCTGACCTTATCAACTTCCAAACTTGCTATGGTTACAAGCTACCTTCGGGTTACACTCTTTCGAACTGCGAGGATGCTGTTCGTTCATATAAGAGTGGTACAACTACAAGCTGGGATACAAGATATTGCGATGGTACAGAGACTGATGTAGTGTTCTTGACAGCAGATGATGGAGTGACGAACTTCTTGCCAGATGGTTTTGTTTCAGGCACAACGTATTACCCAGATGGTTATATAAAAGGTGGTAGCCGTGATACAGGTAGTGTTTACGCAACAGGAAATACCACTAAGCATAGCCGTTCTAGTTCAGCTTTGTATTTGGGAGGAAACTCTGATATGGATTGGTTGAAGAGTGTGTCTGGTATATCTGCTCTCACAGGTAGTAGATATGTTCAAAATAGTACATCTATCGCTTGTCAAGATGGTTTCTCAATCAGAAATAACGGACGCATGGTGAATTGTAAGGCTACACCAGTATTTGGTCCAGTAATCAATATGTCTTATGGTGATGGAACAAGTACAACTACTGTATCGAGCGTTATATCTGATATTGAGTTTATCCAATACGACGGTGATAAAATGTCTGGTAATGGTCAAGGTCAAGCAGCTCGTGTTTGGGGTGGTAGCCACACTATTGAATTTAAGGTAAGTTCAGACTACAAGTACGATGACTTCACTATGAATACTCATTATATGTACAATACTGATGGTAAATTATACATTGCTATCGGTGGTACTGCAACAGGTGTTGGTTCTTTGACTTCGAGCAGCATACCTGACTTTTATACCCCTGGAGGAGCTCTTGGTTCTTATAATTCAGGAAATGGAGCAGATAATAGATGTAATAGTAGTACAATTACAAACCACGCTGACTTCTTGATGGTGATTAGCCCAAGATCGTATGGTAACACGATTTACAACTATGGTAACGAGGAGATTATCGTGTCGGGATACAATAATACAATTTATAACTACGGAACTGGAAAGGTTGTAAATTTGGGAACTGGAAATATTGTTGCCGTAGGTACTGAGGTGACTACAGCTGATGGCTACTCAGTTGATTACCGTGCTTACA
>JAWXSU010000209.1:0-2296 GCA_044434245.1 Rikenellaceae bacterium
GTATGAATGGTGACTTCCTAGAGTTTGGTACTCCTTACACTTCACTCGACGCTAATCTATATTGCGATATTGATATTTCGTCTAATTGTGCGGAGTCTAGCTATGGATGGTATCCAATCGGTGGTGCATACTCAGGTACTTTCGATGGTCAAGGCAACTCTATCTCGGGTCTATTTATCAACCGTCCAGAGGGAACATACCAAGGTTTGTTTAAGTATCTTACAGCTGGAACTATCAAGAACTTGACACTTGTCAATCCTTATGCTATTACGGGTGACTTCTCAGGTCTTTTGGTTGGTCAAATGGCTTATTCAACTGTTGCTGCTGTGGTAGATAATTGCCACGTAATCGGAGGTAGCATTGTTAATGATGAGGGTGAGGATGGAATTGCTACTAACATCTCTTTGGGTTCTATTACTTCGAGAAACTACGGTGGTATCATTAAGGATTGTTCAAGTTCTGCAACAGTATATATCCCTGCTCAAGGTACGAACAACAGTAATAATGGTGTTGGAGGTATTTGTGGAGTTAACACAAGATCTGGTACAACTTCTCCTTATGGTGAGATCGTTGGTTGTGAGTTCTCTGGAATCGTGTTTGGTCATATCTCAGCAGCAGGTATCGCAGCGGTTAACACTGGTGGTTATGTTGCAGGATGTACTAACTATGGATTCATCAAGGGAAGTTCTTATGTCGGTGGTGTTGTAGGTTTCAATACTGGTACTGCTATCGCTGTAGCTTCTGTAAACCATGGTAACACTTTGGGAGCAGGTGGTCTTACAGCAGGAACTATCGGTCGTCAAGCTGCATACATGCACGGTTGCTACAACACAGGTGTATATGTTTGTACAAACACTAGCCAAATCACAATTGGTCTAATCACAGGATACTCACCTGAAAATGCTGGAGTGGCGACTGGTAATACTTCTGGTAACTACTACTACTACGATAAGTATAAGGTTGTTGACTTCTTGAAGTCTCTATACAGTGATGGTTACATAACAACTATTGTTGATTACGAGCAAATCATTACAGGTGAAGAGGATGAAGATGAGGAGACATCACTACCATTCCGCTACAATGTTTACTGGGCATTTGGAGGAACTGTTTCAAATTCACCGGGTACAGACTACACAGGTGCAGGACAAGGAGCAGCATCTATCACAGCTCTTAACACAGCGGTGAATGCGATGAACTCAGCAAGTGCGTCAACAGTATGGGCTTCATATTTCGCATCGGGATCATTCACGGCAACCTACACATACTACTTTATGCCGGGAGCATCTGCGACGACAGACTATCCTTATCCAGTTCAATATTAGTAGTTCTTTGAGTTCCTAAACGGAATCAAAATGTAAAATATCTTTAAAGAGAGGGGCTTAATACCCCTCTCTTTTTTCGTTGTCGAGTGATGTGTTTTAACAATAATATTTTTTTTGTTCTTTTTCTTTCAAAAAAAGTAGTTTTATTCAGAAATATTTATTATTTTTGTTAATGTGTATTTGAGTATAGTGAAGTGAAGTGTTTTGAGTGGTACATCAGATAACCGAGAACAATAAAATAACCAATAAATTAATAAAAAAACCTATGAAAAACTTTTTAAAATCAACTGCGATCTTCGCCTGCTTAGCACTGTTTATGTGTGCTTGTAGTGAGGATTCAACAGAAGATATCTTCGTTGACTCCTCGACGATACGAAGCGTGACTCCGGGAGATGGAAAATTTGAGGTAAAGTGGACAGTACCAAATGATGAATCTATCACAAGGTGCGTTATTTCGTGGAGTAGCGAAGAGGGTGCAAACGATAGCTATTGTGTAGAGGTTGTGCCGGGAACTAACGTTCAAACCATCACAGGGCTATCAGCTGGAACATACACTGTTACTGTCCAAAATTATGGAGATGTTCAACTCACATCATCGGCTTACACTTTCAGCCAAACTATCAATGTTTACGACAAAACATCATTCTCTTTGCCTAGCGTAAATAGTGTGATGAATGAATCAGCAGATGAGATTGACCAAACAATGAATCTTTACTTCGAGTGGAGTGATTTGTCTGAGGATTGTACAGGTCTTATTATTACATATTTGGATGTTAACAAGAGTGAAACTAAAAGCTCTGTAATCACACCTAACGGAACTACAATCTTGGAGGGTGTTGGTAACTACTCTGGTACTTACTCTTACTCTGCAATATTCCAACCCGAAGGTGGTCTTGACGATGTAATCTTGACAGGTGGAAGTGTTGCAGTAGTAGACCTTAGCGAAACTCCTGCTGCACCAGCATCAGTGACTG
>JAWXSU010000210.1:0-2242 GCA_044434245.1 Rikenellaceae bacterium
GATTGTCTGGTGAACTCTCCAGCTGTTGTTGCCGCAGATTCCACGAACGAATGGGAACTGACCTGCCTCAGTTCCTAGGAATTTGATGTTTTGAAGATCTTCGGCACGATAGTATGGACGTACGTTGATTCCCTCTGGTGATTTCCAGACCAACTTACGATCATAATCTGCACCCTTGAGGTCTTTGTTGATTACGCTCTCCCACTGCTCCGTAGAGACAGCTGGAAACTCCGCAAATAGACTCTCCTGTTTGGTGTTTGTCATAACTTTATTATGGTTTAATTGTAATTGTATTTCTATAAAACTCCGCTTCGAAATTCACTTTTAGACCTCAAAGTTATGAAAAAAGAGTATACGTTACTCATTTTTTACACTTTTTTTGACCATTAAATAGGTAATTTTTAGTAATTTAGCGTGCGGATTTGCTTATATTGCTATTTAAATGCAAACGATGCAAATATAACAAAAACTAACTAAATCATTTGATTATGAAGAGACTCTTTACAACATCTCTATTAACAGTTGCCATGATCTTCTATCTACAATCCCTATCGGCAAGAACATGGTACGTGTCAACCAATGGGTCTGATGCTAACAACGGTAGCCAAAGTGCTCCATATTTAACAATTTCCAAAGCAGCACGACTCGCCATAGCTCGCGACACTATCTTAATTTCAGGTGGTACATATCGCGAATTGGTGTCACCAGCTAATGGCGGATTATCCAAGAATGAACGTATAACATATATGGCTGCTCAGGGTGAAGAGGTCAAGATCAAAGGGTCGGAGATTGTCACTGGTTGGGAGCGAGAGAATAGCGGCGTTTGGAGTGTGAAGATTGATAATGAGATTTTCGATAATTTCAACCCTTTTGATATCTTCGTAAGTGGTGACTGGCTGAAAACTAACAATATGTATCACCTAGGTGAGATCTATATCAACGAGAAATCTCTTCAGGAGGTATTGACTCTCGAAGAGGTTGCTACAACAGAGGGTAGTTGGTATGGAGATGTGCAGGATGAATATACGCTCATAACTGCAAATTTTGATCAAAATCCCAATAAAGCGATAACCGAATATAATGTTCGTCCGAGTTGTTTCTTTCCCCAAACTACAGGTGTTAACTTTATCACTGTCAAGGGGTTGAATCTGTCACAAGCGGCGACTCAATGGTCTGCACCAACTAGTGAACAGATAGGTGTCATAGGGCCTAATTGGAGTAAAGGGTGGGTTATCGAAGAGTGCGAGATCTCTAACTCCAAATGTGTTGGTATCTGTTTGGGTAAAGAGCGAGCGTCAGGGCATAATCTATGGACGCTTTACGAGGGTAAATTTGGATATATGCACCATGGTTTTACTCGTGAGATAGAGTCTATTATCAAGGCTTATGATTTGGGATGGAGCTTCGAAAATATTGGGTCTCACTACGTGCATGATAATCTGATATATGATTGTGGTCAAGCTGGTATTGTTGGCCATTTGGGGGTTGTTAATAGTGTGATTGCTCATAACAGAATAGACAACATAAATATGGATACAAAACTAGAAGGATCGGAGACTGCCGGTATAAAGCTCCATGCAGCAATAGATTGTATCATCGAGAACAACTATATCACCCATACTAGGCGTGGTATGTGGTTCGACTGGCAGGTTCAAGGTGCTCATATCAGAAATAACATAATCGACGATAGCAACAAACAAGATATCTGGGTAGAGGTAACACATGGTCCAACATTTATCTACAACAATATCTTCGCATCTAAAGTATCGATGTCATTTAGTGGAGCTAAAGGTCTTGCATTCTTCAATAATCTAGTGCTCGGAAAACTTACGATGTGGAGTTCTCAGGAGCGTTACACTCCATATCACTACCCACACTCGACAAAGCTCAAAGGATTATTTAATAATAGCGATGGCGATGTGAAATTCTATAATAATATTTTCGCAGGTAAGTATACTCCCGAAGATGGAGGAGGTGATAATGGTGGTATAAGTAACTATGATGAGTACCCTGTTTATAGCGATAGTCTAAGTTCTGAACAGGAATTTGGATATGATCATAAAGTTTTTTTACTCTTTAAATTTCCAGTTTGGACGGGCGGAAATATTTACTACAAAGGTACTAAACCATATAAAAATGAGGTCGATGCACTCTACAATTACGATACAGCGCCAAAAATATCGTTGGATGAGCGTAATGGCGAACTATATTTAGTGAGCGATGTAGAGCTTGACCACCGACC
>JAWXSU010000211.1:0-2230 GCA_044434245.1 Rikenellaceae bacterium
CTTGTCCGAGTATCTATCTACAGTTTCCAGAATCGGGAAACCATATGAGATATTGGGTACAAAACATCCATCCATCACATCGATGTGGATCCATTGAGCATCACTATCGTGAACCATACGAGTGTCGCGCTCCAAATTGCCAAAATCGGCAGCGAGCAACGACGGAGATACAATACGCATTGCGTTAACTATTTTTATTTATATGTATATAAGTTGTCAAAGATACTCATTTTTTTCGAGATTTTGCATATCTTTGCTCTATGCAAACTATATTTATTATATTGAGTGTCGCATTGGCGATGGTTGTGGTGGCACTTTGGATGTCGCTACGTGGTCAACGTGCTCACAATTCACAGTTGGAGGAAGAGCTATTTAAAGCCAAAGATGAGGTGCGTGGCTATCAATCACAACTAACTAAAAATCAGATAGATCTAAATACTGCAAAGGTGCAGTTAGAGGCCGCTCAGCAGAGCGAATTGATGGCACGTGAAGCGGCAAAAGAGCGTGAAATAGAGCAGCAAAAACGAGAGTCTCAACTGCGAGATCAATTCAAAAATATTGCAACGGAGATCTTCACCGACCACTCGCAACGATTCAAAGAGAGTAGCCGTGAGTCGATCGATACCATGTTGAAACCATTCAAGGAGAATATCACAACGTTTCGAGAGCGAGTAGAGACAATATATAGCTTTGAGAATGAGCAACGTGGAGCGCTCAAAAATGAGCTGGAGAGGCTCATGGAGCTCAATCGCAAGATCACAAATGAGACTTCGAATTTGACAAATGCACTGCGTGGAAATTCGAAGGTGCAGGGCGATTGGGGCGAGATGATTCTGGAGACGATTTTGCAGAGCTCTAATCTAGTTCGTGGAACTCACTATTCGACACAGACTAACTTCAAAGATGAGGAGGGAAATAACCTTCGTCCCGATGTCGTGCTCAACCTCCCCGAGGGTAAACAGATCATTATAGATTCGAAAACTTCGCTTACGGCTTTTGTTAATTATGTTAATGCAGAAGATCCAGTAATTAGGCGTCAATCGCTTGATGCTCATATTGTTTCGGTGCGTCAACATATCAAAGAGTTAGCGGCAAAGGATTATCAAAAGTTGATCAATTCACCCGATTTTGTCATCATGTTTATACCTAGCGAACCGGCATTTTTGGCCGCTTTGCAGGCGGAGAGTTCGCTGTGGAGTGAGGCTTATGAGAGGCGTGTTATTATCTCTTCGCCAACCAATCTGTTTGCACTTTTGAAGTTGGTGGATGACCTCTGGAAGCGCAATGCTCAGAGTAAAAATACGGCTGAAATTGTCACTCGAGGTACAAAATTATATGATCAATTGGTCAATTTTGTAGGGTCGTTAGAGGGTGTTGGAACCGCTCTAGATACAGCTAAAACGAAGTATGATGATGCATACAAACGGCTCTGTACAGGAAATGACAACATAATACGCAGTGGCGAAAAATTACGTAAACTAGGGCTTCCGACAAAGAAACAGCAGAGTGTTAAAGCGTTGATTGATAACGATATTGAGGAGTAGGGTAGGGGTTATAACTCTAAATCAGAGAAGGTTTTCAACGGACGATAATATCCTTGTGAATCTACACACTCATATATGTGATGTGAGACCCCATTTGTAAGCATGATATATCGAGCTGATAGAACCGAATTATAACGAACAGCTTGATCTAAAGTGCTCTGAGATAACTTCACATCGTATGCCTTGCACTCAACCATTAAGAGCGGTTTTCCTTGGCGTGACAAGACAACAACATCGGCTCGTTGATTTTGAGCATTGACTACAACGGGGTACTCCTGAACAATTTGAGCAGCAGGAATCGAGAGCTCCGAAAGCAGAAATCCAACCACGTGACGACGCACCCACTCCTCGGGAGTGAGCACAATATAACTACGTCGAAGTGGGTCCCAAACCTGAATTGTAGTGCCTGAACCCTTAACTCGTAGATTTATTGGTGGAAAATTGAGCTTCGGATGGGGTAATTGCATATTATATTGTAAAATAATTACTATCTTTAACGCGACAAATATACGAAGCAAAAGTAGAAATTCAAGATCTTAAATGCGAATATTACAATTTATTGCGACCTTTATCCTCGCACTCAACATATCAACCACCTTTGCGTGGAGAGAGCGTTCGGTGATCGAACCTGCTCGAAGTGAGATTCAAACGTATAACAGTGACTCGTTGTATAACTAAATTCTTTT
>JAWXSU010000212.1:0-2191 GCA_044434245.1 Rikenellaceae bacterium
TCAGGCAAGGAGGGTGTCTACTCGATGGAGGATATGTTGAAGTAAAAGGATAGGAAAATGGATAAGATAAAGGCATTTTTTGCTAATAAATGGGTTGGCTTTACTCTAGCTACAACTCTCTACATCATGTGGTTCGTGGTGTGGAGCGGATGGTGGTGGTCACTGTTGGGTGTTGTGGTGATATATGACATATATATATCAAAACTGCTTCACAAATATCTTGCGCAGCCCAACGAAAAGCTCTGCGCCAAGAGCGAGATCTACAAGATGATATATGAGTGGGTCAATGCGCTGCTCTTCGCTACGGTTGTGGCGACGCTTATCCATGCCTATATCTTTCAGTTGTATGTGATACCCACATCGTCGATGGAGAAGAGCCTTTTGGTCGGGGATTATCTCTATGTTAGCAAGGTGAGTTATGGACCCAAGATGCCAAATACACCACTTTCGTTCCCATTTGTGCACCACACGATGCCGATGTCTACCACAAAACAATCTTTCTCGGATGCAGTGCAGTGGGATTATAAACGTTTGGCAGGACCCAAAAGGATTAAGCGAGGAGATGTCGTGGTGTTTAATTTCCCAGCTGGAGATACAGTACTTTTAGAGAATCAGGGGGTTACATATTACGATGTGTTGAGAAGCTACGAAGCAACACACGGCAAAGTGGAGGGGCGCAGACGTTTATTTAACGACTATACAGTCATAACACGTCCCGTGGATAAGCGTGAAAACTACATCAAACGATGTGTCGCAGTGGCGGGAGATACGATTGAGGTTGTTGCCTCGCAGCTATTTGTGAATGGTGAGGCGGAGATATCACCCGAGCAGAAACAATATGTATATTTGGTTCAATGTGCATCGCCACTTAGTAGCTATACATTGCGAAAATTAAATATTACGGAGGCGATGGGCAATGGCTCAATCTACCAGATGCCACTTACAGCAACAGGGGTCGAAGAGGTGCGGAAACTGCCCAATGTACTTAGCGTGACACAGTATATAGCGGAGGGGGTAAATCCAGATATATACCCCAGCTCTCCAGAGAAATATCCGTGGAATGTTGATAATCTAGGACCAATATGGGTGCCTAAGGGGGGTGTTACTATAGATCTTAATGTAGATAATTTACCTTTGTATGAGCGTGTTATATCTATATATGAAGGTCACGACCTTAGAGTCGAGGGTGACGATATATACATCGATGGTGAGATAGCGACCAGCTACACCTTCGCCATGGATTACTTCTGGATGATGGGAGACAATCGTCATAACTCAGCCGATTCGCGATTCTGGGGTTTTGTGCCCGAAGATCACATTGTGGGTAAGGCATCATTCGTATGGCTTTCTCTCGATAAGGAGTTGTCGTTCCCGGAAAATATACGTTGGGATAGAGTCTTTAAAAAGGTTAAATAGTGAGTGCGGTAGCGAGTGATAGTTACTTAACAATCTCTGCCCCAGCGCAGACAATATATAAACAGATGAGTAGTAAATTCCTTACCTATGCTTTTCATGTGCGTACGGAGGAGGAGATATCTGCACATCTCGATGTACTACGCAAAGAGCACTACGACGCAACACACCACTGCTATGCGTGGAGATTGGGGGCAAAGGGCGAGAGAACACGTGCCAACGATGATGGAGAGCCATCAAGCACAGCGGGGAAACCAATATTGGGGCAGTTGCTCTCACGCGATGTAACAGATTGCTTGGTTGTTGTGGTGCGCTATTTTGGTGGCACAAAACTTGGAGTTTCGGGGCTTATAGAGGCGTATCGAGACTCCACAGCTGCGGTGTTGGATGAGGCTGATATTATAGAGCTCACGGTAGATGTCACGGTGAAGATCACATTTTCGTATATCGTGATGAATGGGGTTATGAAGGTGATAAAGGAGATGCAACCCAAAATCATAAATCAAGAGTTCGATAATCTATGCACTATGACTTTGGCGATACGTCAGAGACAAAGTGAGATGATGATTGCAAAATTAGAGAAGGTCGAGGGCTCGATACTCGAAGTTGTCGATGCGCAGGAGGAGTAACCCTAAGGAGGATTAGCCATGAAAAGAGAGCAAAGAGATATATATATTAAGGGTGCACGAGTTCACAATCTCAAAAATATTGAGGTTTCGATCCCCCATAATGCATTGGTTGTTGTTACGGTGACGCAACAGGGCAAGAAGTTCGATGC
>JAWXSU010000213.1:0-2190 GCA_044434245.1 Rikenellaceae bacterium
ATGGCATGTGTGATATCTCCACCCGAAAGCGTAGTGACAGCAATCAGCGTGATAGAGCCACCATTTGGCAGCTGCACCGCCTTCTCGTAAATCTTCGCCAAATCCGAATACAAAGAACCCGGCATAGAGTCTTTAGATGGAATTTGATCCATACGGTTCGATACAATCGCCAATGCATCTGCATACAGAGTCATATCGGTCAAAAGCACCAACACTTTCTCGCCCTTATCCACTGCGAAATACTCCGCCGCAGTAAGTGCCATATCGGGCACAAGGAGTCGCTCTACAGGAGCATCCTCGGTGGTGTTCACAAACGACACAATACGATCCAATGCACCTGCATTCTCAAACACACTCTTGAAGTACAAGAAGTCATCGTTGGTAAGTCCCATACCTCCCAAGATGATTTTATCTGCCTTGGCACGCAGTGCCACATTTGCCATTACGGCATTGTATGGTTGGTCTGGGTCGGCGAAAAATGGAATCTTTTGACCCGACACGATTGTGTTGTTAAGGTCGATACCCGCAATTCCCGTAGCGATAAGCTCCGATGGTTGTTTACGTCTAAAAGGATTTACTGTTGGTCCTCCAATTTCGCGAGACTCTCCCTCGATTGGCTCTCCACCCTCCAATGGCTCACCAAATGCGTTGAAGAAACGACCAGCTAGGTTATCCGACACTTTGAGCTTTGGTGGCTCACCATGGAATATAACCTCTGAGTTTGTTGCCAAACCTTCGGTTCCTGCGAATACCTGCAACGTTACGTTCTCGCCCATTAACTTTACGGCCTGCGCTAGCTTACCTCCCACGGTAGCCAACTCATCATTTCCTACGCCCGATGCCTTGAGAGTTACCGTTGCTTTGGTGATGTTGTCGATTTTTGTATATACTTTTTGAAATGCACTCTTTGTCATAATCTTCTCGTTTATTTAATAACCTTCTCGTTTACTGCCGCCTCGATTTGACTACGATACCCCTCGAACTTGTCGCTTTTCCACACGGTGTAGTTCATCTGGCGGAAGTTATTAATCATCGTTTTGAAGAATTGAGTACACTCGTTGAACTCAACAAAACTATATGAGTTTCGACAAATCTCCAACACCATATTAAACATAAATTGCTGACGCTCCATCGGTGTGCTCGCATCAATATCATCAAAAGCATCTTGCTGCAAAATCACGAAATCTATAAGCTCCGACTTCCAGAATCTCTCGTGGTACTCAACAGGTACTCCATCATCTCCCAAGATATTGATCTGGTCGTAAGCCTCTTTACCACGTTGTACGATTGTCTTACCTTCCGAAACTTTGTCTGCCCACTGTGGTTCAACATGCTCATCTAAGAAGCCTTGAACTTCGGGGTACTCCAAATACTTTGAGTATGAATCAATCGGGTCGATAGCTGGGTAACGCTTTGAGTCTGCACGATTTTGTGACAGGGCGTAAAAACATCTAGCTGCCTTTTTAGTAGACTCCGTAACTGGCTCTTTGAGGTTACCTCCCGCAGGAGATACAGTTCCTAGGAATGTCACAGAACCCTCCTCGCCATTGTTCAACTTCACAAGACCTGCACGAGAGTAGAAGTTAGAGATAATAGCTGACAAATCCATCGGGAATGCATCCTGTCCTGGAAGCTCCTCCAAACGGTTCGACATCTCACGCAACGCCTGAGCCCAACGTGATGTAGAGTCCGCCATAACCAACACCTTAAGTCCCATAGCACGATAGTACTCCGCAATGGTCATACCTGTGTATACTGACGCTTCACGTGCTGCGACTGGCATATTCGAAGTGTTACAGATGATAATGGTACGCTCCATAAGATTGTGACCCGTGCGTGGATCTATCAACTCTGGGAACTCCGCAAAGATCTCAACAACCTCATTAGCACGCTCTCCACACGCTACGATGATGATAACATCCGCCTCCGCTTGCTTAGATATTGCGTGTTG
This sequence comes from Rikenellaceae bacterium, assembly GCA_044434245.1. Taxonomy (GTDB): domain Bacteria; phylum Bacteroidota; class Bacteroidia; order Bacteroidales; family Rikenellaceae; genus Alistipes. The sequence goes on from JAWXSU010000213.1 coordinate 1,952, forward strand.
AAGTACAGTCTTACCAGCTCCAAATGGACCAGGGATAAATCCTGTACCTCCCTCTACGATTGGGTTAAATGTGTCGATTGCTCGAACTCCAGTCTCCATGATATTTGATGGACGAGGTTTTTGAGCATAGTTACGTACTGCCTTTTTTACCGCCCATTTTTGAACCATTGTGATATTATGATCTACGCCCTCTGCGTCGGTTATGACTGCGATGGTATCGGTCACCTTGTATGTTCCAG
>JAWXSU010000214.1:0-2159 GCA_044434245.1 Rikenellaceae bacterium
GATGAGGATATGTTTACCTTTGGGTGGACGAGGAAGAATCTCATTTGAGAGAAGTGTACCATGCACCTGTTCGGGGCGACATTCACCCGAGGTGATCTCGCTGAGAGTATCAAAGATAGTGCGAGCCTCGCTATATCTACTTCTTTCGCCTAGGTCATAGGGTGCGTGTCGGAAGTAGTAGTCTAAAAACATAGCGTGTTCAATAACTTCATCTTTCCATTGAAGTGTCGAATTCTCGCCTATAAGTAGTGTTGTTGTGGTGACTACTGATCCCCAGTCTGCTGTTTTCATCGTCGTAAAATTTTATCAAAGGTAGTGATTATATTCGTTATGAGCAACGCTAACATTGGTGATGCTAATAAAATTTCGTACATTTGTCGGGTATAAAAATTAGGAAATTGGATATAAGACTCAATAAATTCATTAGCGATTCGGGCTATTGTTCTCGCCGTGAGGCAGATAGGTTTATAGAAACAGGGAAGGTGACTCTCAATAAACGAGTTGCAACTCTGGGTGATAGGGTGACATCATCGAGCGATATTGTGAAGGTGAATGGTAACTTGATTGAAAACGAGAGCGATGATTATGTATACATCGCCCTTAACAAACCTGTAGGTGTAACTAGCACAACCGACCGTGGTGACAAAACTAATGTTGTGGATTTTATAAACTATCCAACACGCATTTTTCATATAGGACGTCTCGATAAAGACTCCGAGGGGTTGCTACTATTGACTAATAATGGAGATATTGTAAATAAAATTCTGCGTGCTGGTAACAATCACGAAAAGGAGTATGAAGTGTGGGTGGATAAAGCCTTAGATCCAAAATTTGCACAGCGCATGAGCTCCGGAATAAAGATTCTAGGTACAGTTACCAAACCTTGCAAAGTCGAAGTTGAGGGGGCAAATAAATTTCGAATTATATTGACACAGGGGTTGAATCGCCAAATTAGACGTATGTGCGAATCTTTGGGTTATAATGTAGAAAGACTTAAACGTGTGAGGATCATGAATATAAAACTCTCACCTTTAGCTACTGGTCAGTGGCGAGAGTTGGAGAGTCGCGAGATGGAGAAATTATTTGCAAGCCTCTCATCTTCTGATGGCGAGGAGAGTGCATCAAAAGGGGCTGGCGCACCCAAAAAAGCCACCGCAAAGAGTAAGAGCCCTTATCAAAAGAGTGATGTAGCATATAAAAAAGGCGGAGCTACAAAGCCCCGCTCTCAAAAATCATCTCATAGTAAAGGTAATAACTCCAGAACAAGTAACCGTCGTCGCTAAATTACTTAGGATATACCATATTATCCTCCTTCATGCAACTCAATATCTCGTCGACATATTTACGAGATTCGTACTTCGCCATTGGAAGGTTGTGTAGAAGGTAGTTTCCGCAGTCACGAGCCTTCATTCCAGGAACCTCACCTTCGAATGTCGCAATAAATTCAAATGTCTCTCGCATAAGCTCCACGATGTCAGTAGCTTCTAAATCTCCTTTCATCAAAAAGTAGTTTCCTGTGCAACATCCCATTGGTCCCCAGAAGACGATTTTATCTCCCCACACCGGGTGGTTGCGAAGGAATGTTGCCGCTAGGTGTTCAATAGTGTGTAACTCTCCATACCCGATTGCAGGCTCTCGATTTGGCTCTTTCATCCTGATGTCGAAAGTTGTAACCACTTCATCACCCATATAATCTTTTCTCGATACATATACTCCACGAAGAAGATCATCGTGATTTATCGCAAAACTTGGAATTTTTTTCATTGCCTATATTTGTTCTATAATTTGTCTTAATACCTCAAATGAAGTTTTGGGTACCTCCCCCCAAAAGTTTTCATACTGCGAAGCGTGATCTTCTGCTCCCGGGGTGTCGCTAATAACTCGCACCGATACAAATGGAACACCGTATATGTGGCACACCTGCGCAATAGAGTTGGACTCCATGTCGGTCGAAAGTACCTCAGGGATTTGTTGCTTTATAGCATCCAGTTCGACACGTGATGTGATAAACCTATCTCCACTGCAAACAACACCTCCGTGAACTGTGATACCTTCAACGTGTGATCCCTTAGCTATTTCATATAGTCTGCAATCACTCTCAAATCTAGGAGGGAGACCTTGTACCTGCCCCCACTCATTACCATCACCACACCATGTGT
>JAWXSU010000215.1:0-2149 GCA_044434245.1 Rikenellaceae bacterium
ACCCACTCACAAACTTCTGGATGGTCACTCACGGAGCAAGATCCATTTAACAACGTAGCACGTACAGCTATCGAGGCTATGGGTGCAGCGTTGGGTCACACTCAATCTTTGCACACCAACGCTTTGGATGAGGCGATTGCACTTCCAACGGACTTCTCAGCACGTATTGCACGTAACACCCAAATCTATATCCAAGAGGAGACTAACATCTGCCGTGAGGTTGATCCATGGGCAGGTTCATACTATGTGGAGTCACTCACCAAGGAGATTGCAGACAAGGCGTGGGCACTTATTGAGGAGGTTGAGGAGTTGGGAGGTATGGCTAAGGCTATCGAGACAGGACTTCCAAAGATGCGTATCGAGGAGGCGTCGGCTCGTAAGCAAGCACGTATCGACTCTGGTAATGAGAAGATCATCGGTATCAATGAGTATCGTCTTGAGAAGGAGGATCCAATCGATATCTTGGCGGTAGATAACACTGCGGTACGTTTGAGCCAAATCGAGAGACTTCAAGATATGCGTTCTAAGCGTGATGAGGCTGCGGTTAAGGCGGCGTTGGATGCTATCACAGCGTGTGTAAATGGCGGTGAGGGTAACTTGTTGGCGTTGGCAGTTGAGGCAGCTCAGTTGCGTGCATCACTAGGTGAGATCTCAGACGCATGCGAGGTTATCGTAGGTCGTTATCAAGCCGTTATTCGTTCAATTTCAGGAATATATAGTTCAGAGGTGAAGACAGATTCAGCATTTGCAAAAGCTACAGAGATGGCGGCAGAGTTCTCGAAGAAGGAGGGACGTCAGCCACGTATTATGATCGCAAAACTAGGTCAAGATGGTCACGACCGTGGAGCTAAGGTTGTAGCAACAGGTTACGCCGACATCGGTTTCGATGTGGATATGGGACCTCTGTTCCAAACTCCCGAGGAGGCAGCTAAGCAGGCGGTTGAGAATGATGTACACGTAGTGGGTGTATCGTCACTTGCGGCAGGTCACTTGACTCTTGTTCCTCAAATTATCGGAGAGCTTAAGAAGTTGGGTCGTGAGGATATTGTTGTAATCGTGGGAGGTGTAATTCCAGCTCAAGATTATGAGCAACTCTACAAAGATGGTGCAGCAGCGATCTTCGGTCCTGGTACCCCAATTTCAACTGCGGCGATTAAGATCCTTGAGATCTTGGCGGAGTAACATCCCTTGCAGTTATTTTATAGAAGAGTCTCTATTTATCTTTTTGGGTGAATAGAGACTCTTTTTTGTGTGTAATTGTGCATAATTCATATAAAAAATAGTATATTTGTTGAAATAAGAGACTAAAAATTGAAATCATGAGAAAATTACTGTGTTTCATCCTTATCCTTACATCTGTAGTGGGATATGCCAAAAAGCCAAAAAAGGTGAAGATGACCAAAGAGGAGATTGCTGCAAATACTGTAACAATAGATATTAACTCGCTCAATGGTAACGAGATCCCGGAATTTAGTATATGGATGGTGACGGGGGTGGCGACGAGTTTGGAGAATGTTAGAGACGCCCTAGTCTCTGCGGCGCAGCAGGATCGTACAATAGAACTTACGTTGGTGAATGTTACCGAGATTCCAGATGAGGCATTTACCGATTGTTCGGCTCTAACCTCGGTGAGTTGCCCTTCGGCTAGTAATGTTGGTCGCAACACATTTGCTAACTGCGGAGGATTGACAAATATCTACCTCCCCGTTGCTGGATATATTGGCGAAGGGGCATTTAGTTCGTGTGCTCTGCTAGCGGAACTTAGCCTCCCATCTGCTATGTCGATCAAAGGTTCAGCATTTATGTATTGCGAATCTCTAGCGACTCTAGTTCTAGGTACAGATGGTGGAGGAGTAGCGGATCTTAGCCAAGATGCATTCAGCGGTTTCAATACCGAGTCGTGTGCATTGACCTTAAAATCGGGTATTGTCGCCGTTGAGGATGACACAATCTTAACAATCCAGGACTCTGCAAGTTTTACATTCAGCTCAGTAGTGATTCCATAGGAGGAGGGGTTGCACATATATAACAGAAAAGAGGGTGACATGCAAATGAGTCCCCTCTTTTTAACGTAACTCACTGATTAACAATATCTGTTTATTGGTGAAAAGCACGACTCCTACATAGGAGACTACATAGAGCCTATTTT
>JAWXSU010000216.1:0-2110 GCA_044434245.1 Rikenellaceae bacterium
GTTGCTAAGCCAGGTTCAATCACTCCTCACACTAAGTTCCAAGCTGAGGTTTATATCTTGAAGAAAGAGGAGGGAGGTCGTCACACACCATTCCACAACAAGTATCGTCCTCAATTCTACCTACGTACAATGGATATCACTGGTGAGGTTACACTTCCAGCAGGTGTTGACATGATTATGCCAGGTGACCACGTAACTATCACTGTAGAGTTGATCTACAAGGTTGCTTTGAACGAGGGTCTTCGTTTCGCAATCCGTGAGGGTGGACGTACAGTAGGTGCAGGTCAGATCACAAGTATTGTAGAGTAATTTTAGATTACGAAGTGGGTTGATGCAAAGGGGGTAATCTCCTAAGCGAAGCCAAACATATACCAAGTTGGAGTGCGGAAGGCAACTCTCGCACTCCAACTATTTTTAGGAGCATAGTTCAAGGGTAGAATAGCGGTCTCCAAAACCGTTGATGGGGGTTCGAATCCCTCTGCTCCTGCTAAATATAAAATTTATTACGATGATTAACTACATTAAGGAGTCATATAATGAACTCATAAATAAGGTAACTTGGCCATCACTAAGTCAGTTGCAGAGCTCTACTATTGTTGTAATGGTAGCGTCTGCTATTTTTGCGGTCGTGGTATTGGCTATGGATCTATCGTTCGAGGGCATCATGAAGGTTATCTATCAGACTCTCGGCAATATTGCAGGTTAACATTTTACAAATTCGGAGGTTTTAAGCAATGAGCGAAATCGCAAAACAGTGGTATGTAGTCCGTGCTATCGGTGGTAAGGAGGGTAAGGTCAAAGAGTATTTAGAGGCTGAGATCCGTCACAACCATTTGGAGGAGTATATCTCACAGGTGCTGATCCCCACCGAAAAGGTATATACTATCCGTAACGGTAAGAAATACTCTAAAGAGAAGGTTTCATATCCAGGATATGTATTGATCGAAGCCGCTTTCACGGGGCACATTCCCACAATAATTCGTAATATCCCCAATGTACTAGGATTCTTGGGCGATACTAAAGAGGATAGTCGAAAGATGATCGCAACACCGTTGCGAGAGGCTGAAGTGGCAAGAATCTTGGGTAGAGTCGATGAGTTGAGTGTACAGGAGGAGGAGAACGAAATACCATTCTTTGTTGGCGAGACTGTCAAAGTTACAGACGGTCCCTTCTCGAGCTTCCAAGGTACTATCGAGGCCGTTGACAATGAGCGCAAGAAACTTACAGTATCGGTGAAGATATTTGGGCGCAAGACTCCTATGGAGTTAAGTTTCACACAAGTAGATAAAGAATAAAAAACCTAAGGAAAATTATGGCAAAAGAGGTTGCTGCATTTATTAAATTGCAGATAAAAGGTGGTGCCGCAAATCCTTCGCCCCCAGTGGGTCCTGCGTTGGGTTCTAAGGGAGTCAACATTATGGACTTCTGTAAGCAATTCAATGCTCGCACACAAGAGAAGGCAGGCAAGGTTCTTCCGGTTATCATCACGGTGTATAGCGATAAGTCATTTGACTTTGTTGTTAAACAACCACCCGTAGCCATTCAGCTTAAGGATGCAGCAGGTGTAAAATCAGGTTCAGCACAACCTAACCGTAACAAAGTCGGTGAGGTAACATGGGATCAGATTCGCACAATCGCTCAGGATAAAATGCCTGACATGAACTGCTTCACTATCGAGGCTGCTATGCGTATGGTTGCTGGTACTGCTCGCAGTATGGGTCTCAACGTAGTAGGTGAATTTCCAAACAACTAATTGAATTAAGTAATGAGTAAGTTGACAAAAAATCAAAAAATTGCATACGCAAAGGTTGATGCTAACAAGGCATACAAACTTGCGGAGGCAGCCGCTCTACTTAAGGAGATTACGTTTACGAAATTCGATGCTTCTGTTGATATCGATGTACGTTTGGGTGTAGACCCACGTAAGGCAAACCAAATGGTGCGCGGTGTAGTAACTCTTCCACACGGAACAGGAAAGACAGTACGTGTTCTCGTATTGTGTACACCTGAGAAGGAGGCTGAGGCTAAGGCTGCTGGTGCAGACTATGTAGGTTTGGATGAGTATGTAGATAAGATCAAACAAGGTTGGACCGACGTTGATGTTATCATC
>JAWXSU010000217.1:0-2101 GCA_044434245.1 Rikenellaceae bacterium
GGGACATACGCACCCAATCCAACTCTCTTTCGAGGGTCTTGCGACGCTTGCTCTCCTGCTTCTCCTCCATCGCTAGACGTGTGGTCTTTTGCTCCAACCACCCCGTGTAGTTACCCTTCCATGGAATACCCTCGCCACGGTCGAGCTCCAAGATCCAACCTGCGACATTATCCAAGAAGTAACGGTCGTGGGTCACGGCAATCACTGTACCCTTGTATTGTTGCAAGTGTTGCTCCAACCAATCAATACTCTCTGCGTCGAGGTGGTTGGTAGGCTCATCGAGGAGCAAAACGTCGGGTTGTTGCAACAGCAATCTGCACAACGCAACACGCCTACGCTCACCACCCGATAACACGCCAATCACTTGGTCGCTTTCGGGGCAACGCAATGCATCCATTGCGCGCTCTAGTACGCTATCGATCTCCCAGCCATTTACATGGTCGATTTGCTCATATAGCTCACCTTGACGCTCAATCATTGCCGCCATTTCGTCGTCGGACATTGGCTCACAGAGTTTCATGTTTATCTCTTCGTACTCCTTAAGAAGTGCCATAGTCGAGGCACAACCCTCTTCGACAATCTCTCTTACGGTTTTAGTAGCATCGAGCTGTGGCTCTTGCTCCAAGTAGCCCACCGAGAAACCAGGAGAGAATACCACCTCACCTTGGAAATTCTTATCCAGCCCTGCGATGATCTTCATCAACGTCGATTTACCCGAGCCATTGAGTCCTATGATTCCGATCTTTGCGCCATAGAAGAATGAGAGGTAGATGTTATTCAATACCTTTTTTTGATTAGAGAAGGTCTTACTGACCCCCACCATCGAGAATATTATTTTTTCGTCTGCCATGATATATTTAATTAAAATTTATTTGCATAAACGCAAAGATACGACTTTTTTTTGATATATCTTAGCCCCTGCAAAAAATTGCAAATTACATATTTATTATCTATATTCGCAATTATTTTTTTCGCATGGATATACTAATTGAATGGGGATATTTCGGGTTGTTTATAGGTGCATTTATTGCTGCTACTATTATACCTTTTAGTTCGGATGTTATGCTCGTTGCTCTGCTCGCAGCGGGAGGTGATCCCGTAATAGCGATCATATCGGCAACGTTAGGCAACTGGTTTGGTGGGCTCACATCATACTATGTAGGGTATCTCGGCAGATGGGAGTGGATAGAGAAATATCTAAGGGTGAAACGTGAGATACTTGAGGGTCAAAGCTCTAGTGTACAACGCTATGGCGCACTGCTAGCACTCATGACATGGGTTCCCATTGTGGGCGACGTAATGGCTGTGGCTTTGGGGTTCTATCGTGTAAAACCTACCATTACAGCGATCTATATGCTGATAGGGAAATGTCTTAGATTTATTCTGTGGGCACTGTTATATTATTGGGGCGAGTCGTTATTTAGAATCTGAATATGACTAACTTGTATAGGTGACAAGTTGTCGGTTATCATTGTTTAGAGATCAAAAATTTGGTTATTGAAACATTTTGATATAACTTTGGCTCAAATATGAGCTTCGATTTAGAATTTTGGGTTCTTGTTCTAAATGTGTAGCGTAAATTATTTAATTAGAACCCATCTTAACAGATGAATATTATGTTTGCAAAGAACGAATACTTTGATGGAAAGGTTGCATCTTTAGCTTTTGAGGGCAACGAAGGTAAGGCTACTTGTGGTGTTATGGCTGCGGGTGAGTATGTTTTTGGAACATCTACAATCGAAATTATGACAGTGGTGTCGGGCGAGATGGATGTGAAACTACCAGGCGAAACGGAGTACAAAACATACAAGAAATTCGAAACTTTTGAGGTCGCAAAAGATGTAAAATTTGGTGTGCGTGTAGCTGCTGATACAGCATATTTGTGCCTCTATAAATAGGGGCAACAAAATTAGTGAAAAGTTAACGAGAGTCCAACATGCGACTCTCGTTAATTTTTTTATTACGTGCTACATCGACATCTTAAGTAGTGTAAAATAATTATTGGTGTGTTTTTGATAGTGCTATTGAAGATGAGATTTTTTGCTATTGAATTGAAAATATAGTGGTTTTACATTGAGATTTAATAGTGAAAAATATCGCT
>JAWXSU010000218.1:0-2021 GCA_044434245.1 Rikenellaceae bacterium
TGATATACGCAAACCATAGAGGTTCTATACATCAGTTGCATAACTAATTCGTAACCTATTGCGCTATGTCCCAACAATCACTTACTGAGGTTTAACGACTTAAACCTTTTTTGTAGATTCACACTACAAAGTTATAATTTTTTTTATAATCTTCTGTACATTTTGATAATTTATTTTCATCTCTATATTCAACTCTGATATTGAGCTTTTAGCTATTCCATATACAAGAAACTAAACATAGACTCCTCTCGTGGTGATTTCAACATCTCGTAGGCTGAGATATACTCCTCCTGCGAATTACTATATTTTGAGGCACGATATAGCACACGTGCAAAATCGTGTATCGCTTTATCCCAACTTCCAATCTGTTTGTAAGGGAATGCCGGTGGCTCTTTAGCGTAGGGAATAAGCCACATTATCGCTCGATCAATCGCAGCGTCCGAAGATGAGTAGAGATCATCGATACCCATACTCTTGGCGATATCACAAATATCGATCATGTGTTCAAGGTTGTATCTGCTATAAAAAAATGCGATCGTGCGTTTAAGTTCCGCAGGCATACGACCATCGGGGGTAATTTGAAGCTCAAGACGTCGTGAAGGGAAAGCGTCTATAACCTCACGAGCCAATGAATCTCGTCCCCCATATATTGCGTATCTAACCAACTGGATATCGTAACCTACGGCATGGTTGTTATTACCTCGACCCTCTGCAACACCCTGCTTCGAGGTGAGCATCCAGTCGGTAAATTCTCCAAACCAACAGTGCAGAGAGTCACAGAGAGTTTGGGGCATTACACCTCTAATTTCGAGTAGCGTCACAGCATCCAACATCTCGACAAAAGAGTATCCATCCAACACCCCGAATTGAGTCCCCTCGTCACTATTGTGTCCACGACGAACCTGTGCAAAATTTAGATTGGGGTTCATCCTCGTTTCGGGATCTATGAACCATGTGCGAAGTCGAGACATCGCTCTTTGCGCATATCTCTGCTCCCCCGAGATGTAGTATGCCAAAGAGAGCACCCTCACCGAACTACTCAAACGGCTCAAAGAGTTTCTATCGTAGTCGTTGATTTCGGGGTTGCTCTCGCCATCGTGGCGCACGTATGGGAGTCCATCCGCTGTGTTTGGGTTACGCCACCAATATCTTGATAGCGACATATAATCGTGCTTATCACCACTTTTCGCTGTTGTGACTTTATCCATAACCGATGGATTGCCCACTTCACGAACTATCTTATCCGCCTCTCTTTTTATTTGGTCATAGAATGCAAAGTGCTCCCCACTCTTGATTCTATCAACTTTGGCATCTATGAGCTCAATACTCCATATTGCCGGCTTTGGTGGTTCGGATGCTATACTCTCTGCGCCGAGGATAATCATAAGGGATAGGGCGAAAATAATATTTAGTTTCATCGTTTAGAAATATTAAAAAGTATCTTGGGGCAAAATTAACCCCCCCTCCATATATAAAGATAGCAAAAAGGTGGCAAATTGCGAAAAAAAATCATTCTTTTTAATACCTTTGTTGTGAAAATACTCTTTTTAAGCAGTTTACAGTTATGGTAAAAATAACATCTTTAGTAGAAAACACATCTCTTTGTGGTTGCAAAACAGCACACGGATTATCATTATATATCGAAACCTCTCGTCACAAAATATTATTCGATGTGGGTGGTGACGACACATTTATTCTTAACTCCAAAAAACTAGGCGTTGACCTATCAGCCGTAGATATCATTATCATATCTCACGGTCACCGAGACCACGGTGGGGCACTCGGCATGGCTCTTGATTTAAACGACTCCGCAAAGGTATATATTCAACGCCAAGCCTTTGCTCCACACTTCAGCCATAGAGCTACGGGGGTGGGTGACATCGGGCTCGACACTAATCTAATGAACTGTGATAGAGTTGTATTGCTTACAGGCGAGTTTGATATAGATGAGGAACTTTCATTGTTTAAAGTTGCCGACAGTTCGGTGTGTCGTTCAGGGGCAAATGGGTCGCTATATGAAG